>JBGMRM010000021.1:0-11005 GCA_048061415.1 Gammaproteobacteria bacterium
TATTCGCTACCCTATAAACAATCCGGCCGGTGTCCGATACGAACCGTGGCATATAAGAGTCGTTTAGTGAAAAAGCCCACCGTTCAGGTGTTATTGCTACTAGCAGTGGTGCTTTTCACGAACCGCGCAGCCGCGCTGGAATTTAGCCTGTATAAACTCCAGTCGGGCGTTGCGGGTCCCACTCTGCTTGTCATTGGAGGCATACAGGGCGACGAACCGGGCGGATTTACTGCGGCTTCGTTGATGGTAAACAATTATAGCGTCAGCAGCGGCGAGGTCTGGATCGTGCCGAATCTGAATTTTGATAGCATCATTCGCCACTCGCGCGGGATTTACGGCGATATGAACCGAAAGTTTTCCAGGCTGCCAAATAATGATCCGGACTACCAGGCTGTTAGCAGGATTAAGGCGATAATCAAAAATAAGCAAGTTGGAATGATTTTAAATTTACACGATGGAAGTGGGTTTTATAATCAAAAATATATCGATGAAGACGAGAATCCCCGGCGATGGGGGCAGAGTATCGTCATCGACCAGGCGATTATCGAAGCAGACCGCTATAGCAACATCGAGGCTATCGCCAAACGGGTGGTAGCCAGGGTAAATCGTAATGCGGGTGATTCAAAATCCCGCATCCGGCTGAAGAATACGCGTACCGGCGAGGGAGACAGGGAAATGCAAAAGACGCTCACCTTTTTCGCGATCAGTAATGGCAAGGCGGCCATGGGCATCGAAGCCAGTAAAAAATACCCCACCCATATCCGCGCCCTGCAACTTCTCGGTATCATAGAATCGGTGATGGATACCCTGGGAATAGGTTATTCACGAACTTTCGATCTCAATGCCGAAGCAGTAAAATACAAGATCGGCAGGGATATCCAGCTTGGGCTTTACGATAAAAAAATCATGCTGGACTTGAATGATTCACGTAAAGCAATCGCGAATGTGCCGATGAAGAAAAATTCTCCAGTAGCATTCACCACCAACGACCCGCTTGTCGCGGTGGTTAAATCAGGCCGGAACTACAGGGTGATGTATGGTAATAGAACGGTAACGACCCTCAGGCCGAGGTATTTAAAATTCGACGACTCCCTGCATAAAGTGGTTTTCGAAATCGATGGCAAGACCCGAAACGTGCAGCTCGGAACCATGGTCAATGTCCGGAAGTACTTTTCGGTTAAGCCGATTCAGGGGCATCGGGTCAATGTCATCGGTTACAAAAATGCCGGACACAGCAATGAAGCCGGATTCAGCATCCACAGGAAGGATATCATGCCTCGGTTTTCGGTGGACAGACAGGCGAACAAGTTTCGCGTCGAATTTTATAAGACGAAGAAATTCAGTGGCATGGTACTGGTGAACTTCGGCGATGGAAGCGATAAACTGGCGGAATACGATAGCGATCTATAAAAATACTTAAAATCAGGCGCCTTTATAGCTGGCCTGATAGATAATCGGCAATCTGGGCAATTTCTTCGGCGCTTACATTTTGTACCATGGCATTCATGGTTTGGGCGCTGCCGTTTTTGCGATTGCCGCTTTGTATATCGCCGAATTGCTGTATTAGATATTCCCTGCTTTGACCGGCCAATACCGGAAAGGTCGGTGACACGGGGCTTTTCCCAGCCGGACCATGACAACTGATACAAAGCCTTTCTGAATATAATTCCATACCCCTGTTTGGTAGCGATTCTTCGGAAACCGGCTGTTCCATACCCGATTCTCCGGTGTAGGTAATGGTCAAGTAATGAATAATAGTGTTTAAATCTTTGTCGCTGGCTTCAAGACCATTGCCCACCATGCGTTGTATCAGTGCGATTACCGCAGCTTTTGACTCGGGCCGCGCCTGATCGATCTGAGTATAACTATGACACTGCGAGCAGGCTTTCTGGAATAATTTCCTTGCGGCTACCGGCTCATATTCGTAATCAGGAGCCTCGGACATTTCTATCGCTGCTTTCATGTTTTTCTGTGATTCTAGTTGGCTCACCTCCATTTTGCGCCGTAATTTCAATGTTTCCTGAAGGGTCGGAGATACCGCAACCAGATAGGCTGTCACAAACCACTGGTCATCCTCGGTGATCGGGTTGAGAATAGTCGAACGGCTGGCCATACGAGCCACGGTCTGCTGCCAGGCGCTGGGGGTGCGGGGTCTGGCTAATACGGTTCGCAGGTCGTGGCACCATGTTCCACATGATGTAAATGTAGATGATGACGAAAAGGTAGCCGAGTAGACGATGCAGGTTAATTACGCGCGGAGGAGCAGAGCTTTTCAACTTTTCATGGTCGAAAGGGAACTTCCAGGCATAAAACATCAAAAAAGTTAGCGACGCCGCGAGGCTAAGAAACACGATGCCAACAATCGTGTTTCCGAGCGTAGATGAGATCAGATCAGTCATCGGTTTTTATCCGCCTGGAGCCGATTGCCGGAGTGATAATCACGCATAAGTTATTATTATGACTCGTATTAAATTATAAAGACCTGCTCTTACAGACCCCGGACAGGGTTAATAGTGTCAAAACTAAGCTATTATCGATATTCAATTACCGCTTCGGAGAAAAAATGAGCTCCACGACAGGCGCTATAAATAGTCGCAGGTGCGTGATCAGCCCAGACCCATCGGATGCCGAATCCTGTCAGGCGCACATCCGTGAATTAGCCACCGAAGCTTTCCCCGACTTGTTGTCCCTACTAAGGGAAGCGCGCGAGCTCGCCAATGAAATCGAACTCGGCGCCTCGGCATTTTTGCAACTGCAGGGCTTTCGCTCTGAACTCGAGTATAAGCGCCAATGCATGCGCGATGGCCGCATCATGTATCACGCGCATATTGGGATGAACGATGTTGAATCGACGGTAGCAGCGTTACAGCAAATTCACCGCGAACTGAGTACCCAGGGTTACAGAATGGATCGGGCCGGCTTTGCTTTGGATCGGCGAATGGGCCTGCCGGAAGACCTGCGGGATGGCGCCGCCGCTGAAACCGGCCCGATGCTGAATCGTTTCGATGACTGGGCGTCTTTGGCGGATTCAGTACCGATTCAGCCGCATCTGGGCGACTTTATGATCGGGCAGCCAGCATCCCTGGGCAATACCGTGCATGCGCTGCGTATCGGCTGTACGACGATCGGTAATCTGTCACAATTTTTTACTTGTGCAGCACCGGGCTGGTCGGATATCCGCGCGACGACTATCGAAACAGGCAGGGCTATCGCCTTGCTGGCAGCGTTTCGCGAGCAGGGAACGATGCTGCACTCCTATCTGGAAGATGGGTACGGTGCGTTATTTAAGAACTGCGCGACCATAGCGGCATGGGCAATGCTGGAGCGCTATATTGCCGAAGAGTTGTTCGGCGCAAAGTTGAGTCATTGTATCGGCGGTTTGACCAGCGATCCGATCAAACGCTCGGGCTGGGTGCTGGCCCTGCAGCGCATCCACCGCGGGGAACTAGTCGGCTCGATGATCTATGGCGATACTATTTCGTTCGGCCCCGATTTTGCTAAAAATCGAGCTGTGACCGGCGAGTACCTGTTATGGGATATTATCACGCAGATGCATTCGCCCAGTGGTCATGCCGTGTTGCCACTGCCTGTCACCGAGGCCATTCGCATTCCCTCAGCCGATGAAATTCTGCAGGCGCAATGCTTTGGCCGGCAGGTGGAGCAGAGTGCGAAACGACTGCTGCCGCACGTCGATTTTTCTGCGCCCGAGGCATTTGCCGAATCGGTATGTGCCGATGGAGAGCAAATTTATCAAAATGCACTTCAGGGCCTGGAAGCCTGTGGTGTAGACCTGCGAAACCCACTGCAATTGCTCTATGTACTAAAGCAAATGGGACCGCAGGCATTCGAAACATTGTTTGCCGGCGACGCAGGGCAACCAAAATTAATCCAGTCTGATATGTACCTGCTGTCGCAACAGCTTATCGGAGACTATCGGTCGTTATTCCAGTCACCGGAAGTGCTGCGGAAGATTCGCGGAAAACGTCTGCTGCTCGCCTCGAGCGATGTGCACGAGCACGCCATAGGTGCGCTGGCGCAATTACTCGGAGAAGCGGGCGCCGAAGTGATCAACCTGGGCGCGGAGCAATCCCCACAGGATCTGATCGATCAATTAACCGTACATAGCGTAGACGCGGTGCTGCTCAGTACGCACAACGGCATGGCCCTCGATTACGCCAAACAGCTCAGGTCTGCGATGGATTCAAATGAAATTTCCCTGCCGGTAGTGATGGGTGGTGTTTTGAATCAAAAGGTCGATCATCAGGCTCTACCCGTCCCGGTAGTCGAGGATTTAAAGGCTCTGGGATTCTACCCATCGCTGGCCCTGCCCCTGTTGCCTAAATGGCTCACCGAAGAAACCTAGGCGGCCTTTTTGGCTGCCAGGGCTTCGACTATGCTCGATTTGAGTTGATCCAGCAACGACTGGTCGGAAACAGGTTTTCCCTCGGGCGTGGTGAGGTAGAAAATATCATCGACTTTTTCGCCCAGGGTCGAAATTTTCGCGTGCGATATATTGATTCCCAGCGTCGCGATCACGTTGGCGATAACCGATAACAATCCCGGCATATCCCTGGCGCTGATTTCCATGATGGTTCGGCCGTTCAGGTAGTCCTGTTCGAATTGAATTTCGGTCGGCCGGTCAAAAACCTTCAAAAGTCTTGGCGTACGTTTGGTGGATTTTCCCTGGTAGATAGTGCGGGACTTGAGTGCCTCGATGAGCGCATCCTCGATCAGTCGAATCGTCGCGGCATCGGTAATCGCCTGGCTGTTTTGATCCTGGATGATAAAGGTATCCATCACCTTGTTATTTTTGGTGCTAAAAATCTCGGCGTTTAAAATACTCAGTCCCAGTGCACCCAGGGTTCCGGTTACCTGCGAAAACACGTAGGGAAATTCGTCGCTATAAACAAAAACTTTGGTGGTCTTCGTGTGTGTAGCCTGACGGATATTGACCAGGGTATGCTGATCCGGATTACCCAGAATCGTCTTCACGTGCCATTCAATCTCCAGCGGGTGGTGGCGTAAAAAATAATCACCCGGGAGCTGGTCGCACAACGCGTTGATCTGTTCCAGGCTGTAGGGCAGGTCCGCCATGACCTCAAACGCGGCGTCGCGGTTTTCCTGAATAATATCCTCGATGTCGGGTGCATTGTCGATCCCGAGCCGGATTACATGCTTGGTAGAATGGTAGAGTTGCTTGAGCAGCGCGTCTTTCCAGTTGTTCCAGAGATTCGGATTGGTGCTGCGTATATCGGCAACGGTTAGCAGGTACAGGTAATTGAGCATATTCATACTGCCTAGCTGCCGGGCGAAATCGCGCACCACATCCGGGTCGCTGATGTCCTTGCGTTGCGCGGTTACCGACATCAGCAAATGATCGCGCACCAGTTGCGAGACGATGCGGGTTTCCTTGCGGTTAAGATTGTGTTGCAGGCAAAACTGGGTCGCTTCCTCGGCGCCGGATATCGAATGGTCGTCGCCACGCCCCTTGGCAATATCGTGAAATAGCGCCGCCAGATAGAGCAGGCATGGATTTTCCAGCTTGGTATAAACCAGATTGCAAAAAGGAAACTCGTCTTCGTGCTTTTCGAGCGCAAAGCGGCGCAAATTTCGAATCACGAATATCGTATGCTGGTCCACCGTATAGGCATGAAACAAATCGTACTGCATGCGCCCGGTAATCTTGCCGAACGCCGGGATATACGCGGCCAGGAATCCGTATGAATTCATGCGGCGCATCTGGTGGGTCATACCGTTTGGCGCACTCATTAACTGCATAAACAGGCGGGTGACTTCTTCGTTGTTACGAAATTGCTCGTCCACCAGATACAGGTGCTCGCGCACCAGGCGGATGGTCGAAGCGGTAACGCCTTCGCATTTTTCATTGATTGAAATAAGCAAAAACAATTCCACCAGTGCCGGCGGATGCTGTTTGAACACTTCGGGGTTGCGTGCTTCGATGAAGGTATTGCGCAGCACAAATCGCTCGTTGATGGGAGTGCTCTTTTTTTGTGCATCGGTAAGTAGTATCTCTTCCCTGAAAATCTGTAGTAGCATTTCGTTCAGGCGCTCGAGTTCCATAATAGTGCGGTAATATTGCTGCATGAACTGTTCGATCGCGAGATTGTGTTCCCCTGCGGTGAAACCGAATTCTTCAGCCAGCTGGTTTTGATAGTCGAATAGCAGGCGATCCTCGCGCCGCTTTGCCAGTCGGTGCAGGGCGAAGCGCACTTTCCACAGGTGGTTTTGACCCGCGCTCAACAGTTGGTATTCAGTTTCGGTGAGGAATTCGTGATCCACCAGTTCACGCAGCGATTTGGCGCCAAAATGGCGTTTCGCTACCCATCCAATAATCTGGATATCGCGCAGGCCCCCCGGGCCTTCCTTGATATTGGGTTCGAGGTTATACGCGGTATCGTTGTAGCGCAGATGACGATCGTGTTGTTCTTCCAGCTTGGCTTCGAAAAATTTACGGGATGACCATATCCGGCGCGGTGCGATGGCCTGCTGAAATCGTTGATACAGCGTTTCGTCACCGAAAACCAGGCGCGATTCGATCATGTTGGTCATGACCGTGACGTCGGCTTTCCCTTCGCGTACACAATCCTTGATGGTGCGAACACTGTGCCCAACTTCGAGGCCTATGTCCCACAGGAATGTGAGAAAGCTCGACAGTTTCTGTTGCATCGTATCCTTCGGTTTCCGCCTGAGCAGTATCATCAGGTCGATATCCGAGCCGGGAAGTAACTCAGATCGGCCATAGCCGCCTACCGCCACCAGGCTAACCGGATCGGAACTTTCAGTAACAAACATTACTTCGAAGCAATGGCGCAGAACATGGTCGATCAAATCCGACTTTTGCCGTACCAGAATATCGGTTGAGACGCCCTTGTCGAATTCCCGATAAATTCGCTCATTTTCTTTACGCAACCCCTCAATGATCGGCGTCACTTTCAAACCCTGCGGGGTACTTGCCTGGGCCAGGTAGTGATCTATGTCCATTCGTATGCGTCTACTCTAACCGGCGTTATAACGAGCTGTCCGGCAGCAGCGTCAGCACCTCGAAGCCATCGTCGGTAACCAGGTTCGTGTGTTCCCATTGTGCCGACAGGCTGTGGTCCTTGGTGACCACGGTCCACTCATCTGGCAACAGCTTGACCTGTCGCTTGCCGAGGTTGACCATCGGCTCAATGGTAAAGGTCATACCGGGCTCGAGCACCAACCCGGTATTGGGCTTGCCGTAGTGCAGCACCTGCGGTTCTTCGTGAAATGCCCGGCCGATGCCATGGCCGCAATACTCGCGCACCACGCTACAATGATTTTTTTCTGCGTGTGTCTGGATGGCATGACCGATATCACCGAGACGAACTCCAGGTTTGATCATCTCGATACCCAGTTTCAGGCATTCGTAAGCCACCCGGGTGAGGCGCTGCCCCTGGATGCTGGGTTTCCCGACCATGAACATACGACTGGTATCGCCATGGAACTCATCCTTTATCACGGTGATATCGATATTGACGATATCACCGTTTTTCAGTTTCTTGTGCGCGGGTATTCCATGACATACCACATGGTTGACCGAGGTACAGATTGAGCGCGGGAATCCGCGGTAATTTAGCGGGGCAGGGATAACCTGTTGCTCGTTTACCATATAGTCGTGGCAAATATCGTTGAGTTCCTGGGTGGTAATCCCGGGTTGGACGTGGGGTTCGATTATGCGTAATACATCCGCAGCTAGACGCCCGGCGACACGCATTTTTTCGATTTCGTCCGCAGTTTTGATCGTTACACCCATAAAATCACACTGTATTGTTGTTGGAATTAGGGGATTATGGTATAAAGCGCGCGCCCTCGGCAACATCGAAGGCAAATTATTGGAAATCCTGGCCAGGTCAGGATTTCCCTAAACGACACACACATATTTTGAACGCGATTATGGGTGCCCGTTTTTTACCAGAGATCGGGTCGTAATCGTCGGATATGTGGAGGCTTAACCCCGGGTAGTTCAGCCGATAATCGACTACTCAAGACTGACATCTGGAGAAACTTATGTCTAACGTCACCATGCGTGAAATGTTGGAAGCGGGCGTGCATTTTGGCCACCAAACCCGTTTCTGGAACCCCAAAATGGCGCCCTTTATCTTTGGGGAGCGTAACAAAATCCATATCATTAATCTCGAGCAAACCATGCCAATGTGCAAGGATGCGGTTAATTACCTCGGCAAGGTCGCGTCTAAAAAAGGCAAGATCATGTTTGTCGGAACCAAGCGCGCGGCCAGTGATGCGATTAAGCAGGAAGCCCAGCGCTGCGGCATGCCCTACGTCAATAATCGCTGGCTTGGTTGAATGCTAACCAACTTCCGCACCGTCCGCGCTTCGATCAAAAGGCTCAAAGAGCTGGAAGAAATGGAAGTGAGCAAGAGCTATGAAAAGATTAACAAGAAGGAAATTCTGCAACTGTCACGCGAACGTAACAAGCTCGATAAAACCCTCGGTGGCATCAAGGAGATGGGCGGTCTACCCGATGTGTTATTCGTGATCGACGTTGGATACGAAAATATAGCGGTTCTGGAAGCTAACAAACTTGGAATTCCAGTCGTAGGAATCGTCGATACCAATAATTCCCCGGATCAAATCGATTATATCGTACCGGGAAATGACGATTCGATGCGGGCGATCAAGCTGTACACGCGGCTTGCTGCTGACGCTATCGTGACGGGTAAGGAAAGCATTGTCGTAGTGAGCGATAGCGACGATGAAATGATCGAGCTCGAAAGTGAGGACGCGAAAATTCCAGCAAAACCGGCGGTCAAAATTACCAGCAGGAAGCCGGCGCCAGCCGCTGTTCAGGTAAAAGCAACCGGGACCGAAGCTGTTGAACCGGAGCCGGGCAAACCTCAGGTAATTGAAGCGAAAGCAGTCGAAGCAGCGCAGGATCAGCCCGAATCCGAGGAAGCACCGGTAGCAGCAACCGCGCCCAAAAAGGCAGCGGCCAAAAAAGCGGCCCCCAAAAAAGCGGCCCCCAAAAAGGCGGCGCCAAAGAAGGCCGCTATCAAGAAAGCAGCGACCAAAAAGGCAGCCCCCAAAAAAGCGGCGCCAAAGAAGGCCGCTAGCAAAAAGGCAGCGACCAAAAAGGCGGCCACTAAAAAGGCTGCAAGCAAAAAAGCGACGAGCGATTAATTCAGAGAATTCCTATTTTTGAGGTATTGAAGTGGCTATAACAGCATCTTTGGTAAAGGAACTGCGTGAGCGCACCGGCTCGGGCATGATGGAATGCAAGAAAGCGCTGGTTGAGAGCGATGGTGATATCGAAGCGGCGGTAGAACTGATGAGAAAATCGGGTGCGGCCAGGGCTGATAAAAAAGCAGGCCGTGTTGCAGCAGACGGAGCGATTAAAGCCATCGTAACCGATGACAGAAAATCGGCGGTTATCCTTGAAATTAATTCAGAGACAGACTTTGTCGCCAGAGACGATAATTTTCAGTCCTATACCGATCAGGTATTACAAATCCTGCTGGCGCAAAAGCCGGCATCGGTTGAGGAATTGTCCGGCTTGTCGCTGCCCGGTGGCTCGACAGTTGAAGCAGCGCGTCAGGCGCTGATCTCCAAGGTGGGTGAGAATATCCAGGTTCGTCGATTTGAAATTATCGAATCAGAGCATGGCCTGGCTTCGTATTTACATGGTTCACGCATTGGCGTCGTGGTCGATTCGAATGCGGAAAACGATATGGCGCGGGATATTGCGATGCACATTGCCGCGGTGAACCCGCAGTTTGTCGATGAATCGTCGGTTCCGGCAGAGTTTATCGAAATAGAAAAAAGTATTTTAGTTGCTCAGGCTAAAGACAGTGGTAAACCAGCGGAGATTATCGAGAAAATGATCCAGGGTCGTCTGAACAAGTTTCTCGCCGAAATAACGCTGCTTGGGCAACCGTTTGTGAAGGATCCGGATCAAACTGTGGGTCAGTTGCTGTCAAATGTGGGCGCATCGATCTCAGGCTTTATTCGTTACGAGGTCGGCGAAGGCATCGAAAAGAAGGTCGAAGACTTTGCCGCGGAAGTAGCGTCTCAGTTGAATAGTTAATAAAAGGCCGCTCACGCGGCCTTTTATTTAACCGCGAAGAAAACTATGCGATATAAGCGATTACTGGTCAAACTAAGCGGTGAAGCGCTGATGGGGAAGAATGAGTTTGGCATAGACCCGACCATAGTCGGTAACCTGGCAGGCGAATTGAGGGATCTTCAGCAGGCCGGAGTCGAGGTGGGCGTGGTTGTTGGCGGTGGGAATATATTCCGTGGCGCCGAACTCGCAAAAGCAGGGCTCGACCGCGTGAGCGCCGATCATATGGGCATGCTCGCGACGGTGATGAATGCACTGGCGTTACAGGACAGTCTGCAGCAACTGGGCGCCAGTGCCGGCGCGATGTCCGGGCTCGATATGCCACAGGTTTGCGACCGCTACACCCAGCGCAATGCCCGTCGCAGGATCGCGCGCGGGGAAATTATGATATTTGCCGCTGGAACGGGCAGCCCCTACTTTACTACCGATACGGGCGCGAGCCTGCGGGCTATCGAAATTCAGGCCGACCTGATGGTCAAGGCAACCAAGGTCGATGGAATTTACGATAAGGATCCAGTCAAATATGACGATGCAGTCAAATTCGAGCAACTCGATTACGATCAGGCTATCGACCGCCGCCTCGCGGTGATGGACGTTGCGGCCATGATCCTGTGTAACGATAATGCGCTGGGTATGGTGGTTTGTAATATTAACGAGCCGGGTATATTACTCTCGCTGGCAAAAGGCGACAGGGCAGGTACCCGGGTTATGCCTAAAGAGATTAAATCATGATAAACGATATTAAACAGGATGCTTTGAAGCGGATGAATAAAAGTATCGAGGCGTTTAAACTGGACCTATCAAAGATTAGGACCGGCAGGGCGCACGTGGGCCTGCTCAACCATATTACCGTCGATTATTATGGCAGTGAAGTGCCGATAGGAC
>JBGMRM010000022.1:0-10940 GCA_048061415.1 Gammaproteobacteria bacterium
GGCTCCGAAGGCCCGCGCGATAAATCCTGTGGTTCCCATGCGAAGAAAACCGAAACCCCAGAACAGAAAACTGAATATCAGGGCGCCCAGGGCGACAGCGCCTATCGCCTGCGGTTCGGGCAGTCGACCAACTACGGCGGTGTCGACCGCACCGACCAGCGGAACCGAAACATTCGAGAGCATAATCGGACCGGCCAGCGCCCAGACTTTGCGGTGGCTGATTGATGTATCTCGGGAATGACTCATGCTCTCGTGGTCAAAACACCCTCAGCCTTCGGTTTCATCCTGATCGGTCAATGTGACTTTGTCGGGCGATTCTTCGTGCGCCGAAATGTAGAGTTGATTCGATGTCGCCTGCGTAGCTGGCACCACAACAAATGGTTTTCGAGTTTCGGGGCTACCACCACGACGCCTTCTAACTGTGGCAAATAACGCGAGTAACAGGCCGATCAGGGCGAAATAGGCAAACAATCCCTGCGGGCCCATCAACGACATAAACTGCCCGGCGATAATCGGGCCAATACTCGCTCCTGTGCCGTAGGTAATGAGCAGCGCTCCCGCCACCTGTACGCGTTGCTCGGTACCCACCTGATCATGGGCGGTCGCACTCGACAAGGAGTAAATAGTAAACAGTAAAGCGCCAAATACCCCGACACTGGCGAGTAATAAACGAAAATCGCTCACCAGTGTGATGGTAAATGCCGCTAGCGCGACCAAGATCGGAATCACCACCAGCAATGGTCCACGGCCGATCCGGTCGGAAAGACGCCCAATCGGCCACTGCAATATCAGACCACTCATGATAACGGTAGCCATAAAGATCGAAAGCCTGGCTTCCGACAGGCCGATATTGGTTGCAAATACCGGGCCCAGGCCGAAGACGCTGGCATTGATTAGCCCGGCACACAATACCCCGATCATACCCAGTGGAGCAATTCGATAAAGCGTTACTAACCCCATGCGGCTGGCCGGCACAGGAATCGGCGCTTTAGCTCTGGTAAGCAATACTGGTAACAGGGCAAAAGAAAAAATGACCGAAGCCAGGCTGAATAACTGAAACTGGGATGGATCGCCAACAGTCAGTAAAAACTGCCCGGTACCAGCGGCGAAATAATTGGTTATCATATAAATAGACAATACCTGGCCGCGATTACTATTGCTGGCTCGCTCGTTCAACCAGCTTTCGGTGACCATAATCATACCGGCCATGCAAAATCCTGAGAGCATGCGCAGCAACATCCAGCTACCGACCGATATCCATATCGGGTGCAGCAGCGCGGAAACCGACATCAGCGACGCAAAGGCCGCAAAAGACCGTATATGCCCGACGCGCGCGACGACTCTCCCGGCAAACAACCCGCCGAGGAGCAGCCCGAGAAAATAGGACGCGACGATAAAACCAACCAGGTCGGTCGAGAAACCTTCGACCTGGGTACGCACTCCGAGCAGGGTGCTAAACAGACCGTTGGCGAGTAGCAGCAGACCGTAACTCAGCAGCAGGGAAAAAACGGCACTTAGGGTACTAAACAAGAAAGTTCCAGAACGATGCCCGTGTGGCCTTGATTAAAAAACTGGAATCGGTCGCGATAAACTGATTCTCAAATGTGAGCGCAACTTTATATTAATCCCGTGGCTAAAAATACCACAATCGTCATACCGCTCCCCGGGCAGTGATCCTTCCCGACCGTCATTCCGGCTCGGGGGCCGGAATGACGACGGGGACATATTCAGGATCGGGGGCGCAAGGTTTTTTTTGGCCCTTAAATAACCTTTCGTTCCCTCAGTTCCCCTAGTTGCTCCGCGCTAACGCCGAGTCCACTCAAAACTGCATCGGTATCTTCACCATGACGGGCACAGTAAGCGTCGAATTCAGGGCCGTCATTCTGGTAGCTAAACGCTGCGATTGGCATGCTCAGCGCATTGCCGTCGAGGCGAGCATACTGACTGTCGGGATTTCGCTGTGAATGTGTTTCCTCCAGGACTTCATACAGGTCACGTACGCGCGCGGCGGGGACATCGTGTTCGTTCAATACCCTTTCCCAGTGACTGGCATCCTGCTTTTCGAAACAACTGCTTAAAGCCTGGCGTAATTCCTGGTCGTGTCTGAACGTGTAAAATTCGTCAGCCTCATCTGCCTCGGTGAGTGACTCGTCCAGTTCCATGGCGTCGAATAATTTTCGATGCTGTCCTAATGTATAGGCGCCGACCATGATGTCCTCGTCGCGACAGGTATAAACACAGTAACCGGGCCGCCTGCCCGAATTACCAGTCCTCTCAGGTGATTTTTTCTGATGCATCGCATCCAGCACCAGCGGAGACATCATCAACAGTGCAGCGTCGAGCATATTGACTTCGATCGCCTGCCCCCTGCCAGTACGAGAGCGCTGAAACAGCGCGCTGGCAATCGCGAATGCCGCCTGCGCACCGGTCCCGTAATCGATCAGTGGCGGGCCCACCCGCAGACGAGATTGCGTCGCTTCACCATTGACCGACATCATACCGCTGAACGCCTGGATTACCTGGTCGTATGCAGGTCTTCCGCTGTAGGCATTATGGCTACCAAATCCATTCATCGAACAGTAAATCAGCATCGGATTGATGTCGAGCGCCTGCTCGGCCCCCAGGTCGTAAACTGCCAAACCACGGGTATAGTTTTCTATCAGAACATCGGCCGACTCGATTAATAGCCTGGCAATAGCGCGTGCTTCAGGCTTGCCTAAATCCAGCGTAATCGCCTTCTTTCCCTGATTGTTGGCGAGATAAGCGGTGCCGAGACCCTGCTGGTTGCGCTTCGCATCGGCCCCATCCCGGCGAATCATATCGGGCATCGCCGGTGCTTCTATCTTGATCACCTCGGCACCCATCACAGCCAGCTGAAAACTGGCAAATGGACCCGCGTAAACATGGGTGAAATCGAGTACCCGAATTCCTTTAAATGCCTGCATAATCGTTTTAATAGGTTGCTATTGTTGTGCGTAACTTAACCAAAGGCACTCATCACCAAACGAGTGGACCCGCCCGACATGAAGAGCGGAATATTTTGCCGACTCATGCCTTAAGTGTAATCTTATCTATTTCGGTAATCATTTGCTATAACGCTTTCATGCCGATAGATTCTGCCTCCGAATACATCACTTTGTTCTCTCTAATTCAGTGGATGGAAAGCAGTCCATGTGTTGAAAAAAGATTAAAATAGCTGTAAATGTTAACCATGGACATTCGCACGATTTTCATCCTCACAGCGGCGCTTCTGGCGCCGCTGCCGGTGCATGGGAAAACCGATACCGCTCCCCTCGTGATGCTCTCTCAACCCGGCCCCTGGACGGGTGTCTCCCGGATTATCGGATTCAACAGCCGGGTCTGGTTCGTCAACAGCGTGAAGTTCCGCAATCACAATTCTGCCGATGTCTATAGCTACGATCCCGTCGGCGAAGAGACCCGATACGAGCGCCACCTGTTCAGCCAGGATGCCGGCGATCCGATGGTTGCCGATGGAATACTCTACTGGCCATTCGAGGATTCCCGATTTTCCGCCGGCCGTGGCGAGTACGCGCTAACCGACGGACTACGCTGGCAGTGGCGCATGCTTCCGCAAGGCGAGGTTTTTCATGTGCACGCGATGGCCGCGGTCGGGAACGCATTGTATGCGGCGACCTCGGCGTGGCGTGCCGGTTTGCAGCGCTCGACCGACGGGGGAAAAACCTGGACTATCGTCTACGACCATCCGACTCCCGAAAAGCGCGTGAGCCGGATTACCAGTCTCGCGGTCTTCGACGGCACATTGTATGCGGGGCTCACGAGTTACACGCAGGCGGGCTCGAAATTATTGCGCCTCGACGACGCAAAACTCTCCGTGGTACGCGACTGGCCGGCCGGTCAGCGTACAGTCGCATTGCAGGCCTATGCAGGCTGGCTCTATGCGGTCAATGAGCAAGGCCAAAAGCGCAGTGTCTGGAGAACGAACGGCAGGCGCGTCGAGCGCATTACCGGTCTCGATGGCGTAGCGGTTCGTGCATTCGCGTCCGGCGCCGCGCTGTGGGCAGTGTCTGCATCGAAGGGCAAGGGTGCACTCTGGCGCAGCCTGGATGGCAAAAGCTGGACTCGTGTCCAGCAATTCGACAACGCGGTACCCCTGGATGTCGGCGTGTATGGGGGAAAGGTATACGTGGGTACATCGGGCCCGAATGGGCGCGGCGCATTGTGGGGGCCCCCGGCGCCGGCCGCGTCCGAAACCGCAACCACGGTACCCTTGCCAACCCGTGCGGTAGCGCCAACCTCGGATGCGAGCGAGAATCTCGATCGAATGGCTGCCGGTCTGTCGGGCACGGAAGACTTGAATGACTACCGGGAGCTTCTGTATGCCTACGTGCAACCCCTGGCGCTCGGTCGGTCTCGCGCAGCGGGCGAGGCGATGTCGCGGCAGCTGCTGGCGGACACACCCGACAGGGACCTGCCCGCGTTTGGCGGCGCGCTGCGCTTATCTCTCGCTCGAATCAACCGCTGGTACCTGCTGTGGGGGATTGCCCTCAACGGCAATGGCAAGGTGCCACTCGAATATCTGGCCGAGCACTGGAGCGAATCGGTGAACCGTTCCGAAAAGTATTTCAATCCCGCACCGGCAGCGGCATGGGCAGTCACGCAACTCGGACAGAACGGGGACCGGGTCATCGACCGTCTGATCACGCGCCTTGACGCCCGAGACGAACCCGAATGGCTTACCGGAGACTGGGTAGGCGCACTGACGGCACTCACCGGCGAGCGCTTCGGCTACGACAAGGACGCCTGGCGTCGGTGGTGGTCTGTCCACCGTGGAATGATCAGGGTGCCCGCGGGAGAGCTGGTCATGGGCAGTGACGCAGGTGAGCCAGCCGAGGCGCCACCCCACGAAGTGGCGATTTCGAGCTTCTATATCGACCGCTTCGAAGTCACCAATGCCGAGTTTTCCAGCTTCGTGGAATCCACGGACTATCGGACGTCTGCGGAGGAATCCGGCTACGGGTGGCACTGGACCGGTACATGGCAGCAGGTGAATGGCGCCGACTGGCGCCACCCACGCGGGCCCCGGTCGTCTATTCGAGGCCTCGATCAACATCCGGTGGTACAGATAAGCTGGCGCGATGCCGAAGCCTATTGCCGTTGGCGACAGAAGCGATTACCGACCGAAGCCGAATGGGAGCGTGCGGCACGTGGAACCGGCGCGAGGGACTACGCCTGGGGTGATACACCGCCCGGGGCAGGTGGGCAATACCGCGCGTCCTATGGCAGCGATGCCTGTTGCCGGCCCGACGACAGTGATGGCTATCTTTATACTGCGCCGGTCGGCAGTTTTCCCGGTGGACGCTCGGCATTCGCAGTGGAGGACATGACCGGTAACGTCTGGGAGTGGGTTCGAGACACGTTTACCGAAGATTACTATGCATACTCACCTTCGCGAGATCCGGTGAATACCGCTCCCGGGCCGAAAAAAGTCATTCGTGGTGGCGGCTGGGGAAACAATCCCTCAGGCTTGCGCACCACATTGAGGCACGCGAATCCCCCTGATATTGGCCTGTCGATGGTCGGCATACGCTGCGCCCGCACAGCGAACTAGAGTGGCCACCGACCTGGTCCTACGAATCTCAGGAAATTAAACCCGTTCGCCAGGCTGGCGCCGTCTTACTCCTTGCCGAAATTGGTTTGCTTCAGGATACCGCCATAAATTTCACTATCGCCGACGACGCCGACGAGTTTATCGTCATCTACCAGCAGCACCGGCCAACCGGTATGGTGACGAATCTCGATATTCCAGCGCATCTTCATATTGGAAGGCGTGGTTACCAGTACATCGCCTCCGAGATTTGCAATCTTTGTATCGCTATTACAATTCTCAATTCGGGCTATGTTTCCATCGAAGCTGGCGGCGACAGGCCTGTCATTGCCGTCTAAAGTCACGCGGAAGTGGCCCTTGTTATCCAGTATGACATCATTGCCATCGCGCCTGAGATCTGCCAGCGGCGTCATGAAAGAGGCCCCCTGGAGTACATTCAAAGGGTTCATGTGGGCGACAAATTCGGCAACATATTCGTTGGATGGGTTGAGCACGATATCTTCCGGCTCCCCATACTGGACGATGTAGCCGCCTTCCATGATCGCGATATGGTTGCCAATTTTCAGCGCCTCATCGAGGTCGTGGCTGACGAATATAATGGTTTTTTTCAGCTCGCGTTGTAAATCTAGGAGAAAGTCCTGCAAGTAATTGCGAATTAGCGGATCGAGCGCCGAAAACGGCTCGTCCATTAACAGGATATCCGCATCTGTAGCAAAGGCACGGGCCAGGCCCACGCGTTGCTGCATGCCGCCCGATAACTCGTGCGTATATTTATCCTTCCACTGGTATAGATCGACCAGTTTCAGCTTTTCATCGACGATAGGTTCCCGCTCAAGCTTGCTCATACCCTTTAATTCAAGCCCGAGGCCTACATTTTCTTCCACGGTCCGCCAGGGTAACAATGCAAATTGTTGAAACACCATGGCGATACGGTTCATCCGCATTTCGCGCAACGTGGTGGCTTCGCATTTTGCAATATCCACCTGCCCGCCTTTATGGCTGACAAGCACCTCTCCTCGGGTCACTTTATTCAGGCCATTGACCGCGCGCAGCAAGGTAGACTTACCGGAACCTGACAGGCCCATGAGCACGCAAATTTCCCCTTCATGGATATCGATGCTGGCGTTTGCAACGCCCAGGACCGCATCGGTTTCTTCCAGAATAGACTCCCGTGTACCGCCCTTGTCTAATAATTCGATTGCGCGTGATTGCGCCGCACCAAAGATGATATCGACCTTCTTAAAAGAAACGGCTATCGGGTTATTGGTCACAGACATGATTATTTTCTTTTTTTCTTTCTTTTCTCTGGCAATTTACAAACGCGGTCCATGATAATGGCGACGATCACAATCGCGATGCCTGCTTCAAAACCTTTGGCCGGGTTAACCTGGTTGATGGCGCGAAGGATCGGTATTCCAAGGCCCGGCGCCGCCACCATGGAGGCGATTACCACCATGGAAAGCGACAACATAATAGTTTGTGTCAGCCCCGCCATGATATTGGGAATAGCCGAAGGGATCTCTACTTTCCATAACAGTTGTTTTTTCGTCGCACCAAAACTTTCAGCCGCTTCGATTAATGGGCCAGGGGTAGAGGACACGCCCAGATAAGTCAGCCGAATTGGCGCCGGGACTACAAAGATAACCGTTGCTACTACGCCTGGCACCGGGCCAAGCCCGAACAGGGTAAGCGCCGGAATTAGATACACAAATGTCGGAATGGTTTGCATCATATCCAGAATGGGTCGGATAGAAACCCAAAGTTTCGGGCGGTGTGCCGCTGCGATGCCGACCGGAACACCTATGACCACACAAAGCACAGTGGCCCAAAGCACCAGCGACAGGGTTTGCATGGTATCTTTCCAGTACCCTAGGTTGACGATCAACAACAGCGAAAGAACGATGAATAGCGATATTTTCCAGGATCCATGTAACCAGTGGGCTACACCTGCGATCAGTGCGATCATCGCGAAGGCCGGAAACCAGAGAAGCGCGGCCGATGTCCAGTCAAATACAGTTTCCAGCGCGATAGTGAATCCATCAAAAAGCCAAAACAGGTATTCGTTTAACAAATCGACGAAGTCGGCAAGCCATCTACCAATCGGTATTTTGTTACTTTCTAGCCATTCCATTTTGTAAACCTCAATGTAATACGTGCAATAGGCGTATACAAGCGGATAAGCAAGGGAGGCCGGTTTAAATTGCACCGGCCTCCCTGTTTACCGCCAGGAGCCTGTCCGAGCATAAAAAGTCCGAGTCTCTGTTCCCGAATCGACCCTGCCACTCGCATCCATGCAGGCTTGCTGCGGTGCGACCCCTATCTCGGCCAGCTCCTGAGAGCTTACATGTTCAAGCTAGCTTTCACTGCGGCCAGTCCATTGCCTCCATTCAGTGTAGTGACACCGTTTAGCCACCCATCGAGAATTCCCTTATTGGCTTTCAACCAGGCGATAGCCGCGTCGTTGGGTTCCTTGCCATCATCGAGAATAGCACCCATGATTTCGTTTTCCATCGCCAGTGTAAACTGCAAGTTGGTCAGCAGTTTGCCTACGTTTGGACAATCTTTCGAATAGCCTTTACGGGTATTGGTATAAACATCGGCACCGCCAAAGTTCGGGCCGAAGTAATCATCGCCCCCTGACAGGTAGGTCAACTCAAAGTTGGCATTCATCGGGTGTGGCGCCCAACCCAGGAACACCACCATCTTGCCGCGTTTTTCAGCACGAGCCACCTGAGACAGCATACCCTGTTCAGAGCTTTCGACCACTTCGAAGCCTTTCAGGCCGAAGGCGTTACTGTCAATCATATCGAGGATGATACGGTTACCATCGTTACCTGGCTCGATACCATAAATTTTTCCATCCAGGTTATCTTTGAATTTTGCAATATCGGCATAGTCGGTGAGGCCGGCATCAGCCGCCTTTTTATTCACAGCCAGCGTATATTTAGCCCCTGTCAGGTTGGCCGGTTGAACTACTTCCACGGTACCCGCATCGCGATAAGGGCCAAGATCCCCTTCCATGGTTGGCATCCAGTTGCCAAGGAAGACATCGATGTCGCCAGTCTCCAGACTTTTATAAGTCACGGGAACCGACAGCACTTTAACATCCGGGCTGTAACCCAGCCCTTCCAGCACCACACTGGTTACCGCAGTGGTTGCAGTGATATCCGTCCAGCCCACATCGGATAAATTGACAACTTTACAGTTTGCCGGATCATCGGCCATAGCGGGACTAGCCAGGGCTAAAAATGCGGTACCTGCAAGGACCGTACGAAAAATAAATTTAATTACCTTCATGTCTATCTCCTCGGAATATAATGTTTATTACTAAGGAAGGTCTGATTTATTCAGAGGTTCCCTAATACAGCCTGGCATACCATTTCACCGCTACTCAATTATCGTTGTGAGTTCACGACAAAAATATATCCGTACGCACCAGACAAATTAATGAAAATGCCTATGAATAGCAAGCTAACTCTGCAGGGCTGACGCATACCTGAGAAATAAATAATATCCATAGGGTTTAAATCCGAATCGGGAACCAGATACAGGTTTAAACACGATAGCAATTCAAAAAGCCTGGTAATAGGTCCTGCATCATTTTTATCGACTGCTACAGCAAGCCCTAAGTTATTAACCCGGCGGCAATATATATCGTATTCAGCCATTGTGTGCCTGTTCACGGCAAGGCATCAGAACGCCGCTATAGTCATTCTACAGCACAACTGATAACGTCGTCCGTGGGCAGGCACACGATGGCCTTTCTTGTAAATTTTCAACCGGTTAGGGGCTTCAAGAAAACGCCAGCTCTGCGTTGCGGCTTTTACCAATGGAGCGACCATTGGCTGCAGGCCGCGCCTTGATCCGACGCTTTCTTGAAGCCCTGAATACGATATATATTACCGCCGGGTTAATATGATAGACAGTCTGCCCTGCTGATCGATTCGCACCCGATCGCCGCTTGAGAACCATTTCATATCGGCCAATGGAATTTCGATCACTGGTACCTGCAGATCGTATAGGCGGTTGGCTACCAGCGTACCGACACTGATATTCACATCACGTTTCCCAAGCACAAATGCGCAGGGGCCGCTGCCATTACGCAGGCTTTCGGCGATACCCCCTGGAGTGCCCGCCGAGCCCCGGCTCGCCGGGATAAACAAAACCCTGTCCGCGACTGTCTGCCCAAACTGGGGGTGATGCGTATCGATAATCTTGCCGGCCTGAGGATCGAAACCACCCCAGAAACTGAGTGTCTCTTCGAGTACCAAGGCAGGCCCTTCGGCGCTGCCAGCGATTAATACATTGCCCTGAAGTGTCCTGGTCATTCAATCGCCCATTGATCCAGTATTACCTTTCCCGCAACTGCCGATTCGACGCATTCCGATAAGCTGCCCAGCACCACCTGTACCGGTAACATACCCGGTGCGTAATAAGCCCATTTCGCCGAATTAGTCATCACCTGGCCTTCGAGGCCGTTTATCTGCGGCGAAAAATAAGTGCAGGTATCGGTAATAATCCCGATACCGGCGAGCGCCAATTGTTCTGTCCATCCCCGTGCAGCAGCCTGCTCGAATACATGCCGGCTGGTGGTCAGGTAAAATATCAGGTTCGACGCGATTCTGCGCCCATCCAGTAGCCTTATCAAACGCTCGAATTCTGTGAATGAAAAGTGAGGCGTTCCGAGTGACAGGGCGCGCAAGTCCCCGTCAGGCACTTCGCCAAGCTCGCGTCTGGCCTGACGCAATTCTTCAATCGATACTTCGACGACCGTATCCGGAACCTGACCCTGGCAAGCCTCATCGAGCGAGGGTGCTTCGGGGGTGATGCCCACCGCGTGGAACAGCGGAACGCTGCCCGACGAGCAGGCTGCCGCGCTGATCGCCTTTAAATCGTCTTCACTGGTCGAGCCGGGTAAACCTTCGATCACCGGAATCCGGTCATCGCAACGTCTGCCTAGTATGTGACCCAACAGGTGGAAAAAGATATCGTTAGCCTTGAACGATGGAGGAACCCGATCGACACTGATTCGTATATCGGCGCGTCTCAATTCGCGGCGATGGAGGCCAGTGTAAGGCACTCTGCCGGTTAACGCCGCACAGACATCGAAAAAGTCTCCGTATTTATTGGTGCGCGCACCGATCACCGAATTATAAAAACTCACTGCGTTTGATTCGGAACCGACGATATGCGCCCCAAACCCGGGTCGACCCGGTAGCTGATAAGGCGCGCAGGTCCAGACTGGTTTGCAGCCCAGTCGCACATAGGCTTCCATCAACTGCCTGGCCTCGTTCATCTCGGTACTCTGAAATGGATCGCGTATCGAAAAATCGTTCAAACTCACCAAGCCGCT
>JBGMRM010000023.1:0-10913 GCA_048061415.1 Gammaproteobacteria bacterium
ATCGGCATCACAGCCATTACCGGCGTTGGATTGAGCAAAACTATCACGGCGAAATGGCTTACATGGCGCGCAACGTCGATAAGCGCCTGCACCCGGACCGGATGGTTCCCGACACCCTGTCGGTAATCTGCGTGCGACTCGATTACCTGATAGACGAGGGTGACTTACCGCAAGATCTATTGCAGCGTAACGAACTGGCCTATGTCTCCCGCTACGCGCTCGGCCGCGATTACCACAAATTAATGCGCAAACGCCTCCAGCGTTACGCGAGCGATATTTCAGCCCTGGTGGGCGATATGGGGTATCGGGTATTTACCGATAGTGCCCCGGTGCTGGAGAAAGCCCTGGCAGCCAAAGCGGGCATAGGCTGGCAGGGAAAGCACAGTAATATTTTACACCGGGAGCATGGGTCCTGGTTTTTTCTCGGTGAAATCTATACCGACCTCGCGCTCGAAGCCGACCAGCCAATCGAAAACCATTGCGGAACCTGTACCACCTGCATGGAGGTGTGCCCGACGCAGGCAATCGTTGCGCCTTACGTGGTGGACGCACGCCGCTGTATTTCCTATTTAACCATAGAGCATAAGTCGGCGATTCCACTCGAACTACGCACGGCGATTGGCAACCGTATCTATGGGTGCGACGATTGCCAGCTATTCTGCCCGTGGAATCGTTTTGCCAAAATCACCGGGGAAGCCGACTTCCAGCCCCGCCACGGGCTCGACCGGATTTCATTACTCGAATGCCTCGAATGGTCGGCTCAGGATTTCGAAGAAAATATGCTCGGTTCGGCAATTCGCCGCATTGGATACCAGAGCTGGGTCAGAAATGTTGTGGTCGCCCTTGGAAACGCCGACTACGACCCAAATATAATTGAAGTGCTAAGGTTGAAATACCCGATGCATAATGCTTTTATTCGAGAGCATATAGACTGGGCAATAGGTCAACAAGAAGGTAAGAAAAGTGAACGACTGGCAGGCATTCATTAAATCACAAACCGGTGGTCTGGAAACGAGCCACTTCATCTGCGATGCCGGCGAGCTGGGGCTGATACTGGTGACCGGAGACGATGCCGAAGATTTTTTGCAAAATCAACTGAGTAACGATATCGCCCAAATTGACGAATCGCACTTCCAGTTAAGCGCCTACTCGACACCCAAAGGGCGGATGCTGGCGATTTTACGCGTGGTCCGTATTTCCAACGGCTATATTCTGATTACACCTCGTTCGCTGGTGACCTCGTTGCTGCAACGCTTACAGATGTTTGTGATCCAGTCCAGGGTGGCGCTCGCAGATGCCTCCGATCACTTCACCCGGTTTGCTATCCAGTCCGACGACCCTGAGATCACCGGGCATGTTGTGTTGAGCCAGCAAACTGGAGAGGTTCACCAGGACGATAACCTGATCTCGCTGAGGCTTGAAAACTCTGGACAACAAAGTCGATATTTGCTTATGTGCCTTTCCATCGAGCAGGCAAAATCCCTGTGGGGTGAATTCTCGCAACGATTAACCGTTGCCAGTTTTGATTCCTGGCGTCTGTCTGAAATAAAAAGCGGTATCCCGGTGGTCTATCCTGAGACATCCGAAGAATTTGTGTTGCAAATGTCGAATCTCGATTTACTCGATGGTGTGAGTTTTAAAAAAGGCTGTTATCCCGGTCAGGAAATAGTCGCCCGCATGCAGTACCTGGGTAAATTAAAACGCCGCTTATTTCTGGCCAGTTTTCCTGCCGACCAGTGTCCGGCGCCCGGTGATGAAATTTGCGTCTCCGGCGCCACGGCCGCCGACGGTAGCGGCAAGGTGGTCGACGCTGTCATCGACGATCAGGGCCGGTGCCATTGCCTGTTCATCGCCCAGATTAAAAAGGTCCGCGCCAACGAACTATGCCTGTTAAATCAGCCACATAGCCCCCTTGTTCCGCTTGGATTACCCTATCCTGTACCCGCGGAATAATTCTTCAGTG
This sequence comes from Gammaproteobacteria bacterium, assembly GCA_048061415.1. Classification (GTDB taxonomy): domain Bacteria; phylum Pseudomonadota; class Gammaproteobacteria. The sequence continues at coordinate 1,964 of JBGMRM010000023.1, forward strand.
TGAATTCTTAAATGGCATCTATACTCGTGGTATTCGCAGCAATAAACTGACCTTTATCCACGAGTATCACCAAAGAATCCATACTGGACGATCTCCAAAACGACCGCCTGCCCCTGCCTACCCTGCCCGAAGTGGCAATAAGAGTGAGGGAAACCGTTGACGATGAAGAAGCGTCGATTACCCAGGTTGCGCAGATCATCGAGACCGACGCAGCATTGTCTGCAAGGATCATCCAGGTGGCCAACTCTGCACTCTACCGGGGACTCAGTTCCGCAGATAATGTCCAGTCCGCGGTGATGCGCATGGGATTGATAACGGTCCGTAACCTCGCGACCAGCCTGGTCATGAAACAGCTTTTCCAGGCAACGCATCCGGTGTGGTGGACCTCTACCTGCGGGCGGCCTGGATGCAATCCACCGACGTGGCCGCACTGAGCGCGATGATCGCCAAAAGCTACACCAGTCTCGAATCCGATAGCGCTTTGCTCGCTGGCCTCACGCATTCGATCGGCCTGTCGCCGATACTGGTTAAGGCGGAAGGCGATTCGAACCTGTTAAACGATACCCAGGCGCTGGATAATTTAATCTACGATCTTTACCCGGTAGTAGGCGCGGAGATACTCAAAAACTGGGGTTTTAGCGAGCACCTCATTCAGGTGCCCGCGCAGCATTTAAATCTCGAACGTACGGGCAATAACGGAAAGGCCGATTACACCGACATCGTGCAGGTGGCGTTAATACAAACCGTAGCGGGTACCAGTCATCCCCTGGCTTGTGTAGGCCAGGAAAATGTATCGGCGCTGGACCGGCTTAGCATGCGTGGCAGTGTCGAGGAAATCGATATGGCCGGTGGTATTATCGAAGTGGAAGAAATCAGGGAAGCCATACTGTAACAACCCGAATATCGCAGTCATTCAGGCCGGTGAACAATCAGGCTTTGAGGCAGGATTCAATCTGGGCCAGCATCGGGTCTACCAGCGTATAGTTGGTCAGTATGCGATGGTACAGACCGTTATGCTTCACTACCAGGCTGGGAAAACTATCGACACCAATCGATCTTGCGCGGTCTATTTCCGCTAGCAAAATTTCCTGCGTGTGCCGCGCCACCAACTGGCTGGAAAAACGATTCGTATCGAGACCCATTTCCCCCGCTAACTCGATCAGGGTTTCATTATCCGATGGGTTCCTGGCCTGTTGGTAATAAGCCTGTTGTATCCGTTGGGTCATAATCAAATCGTATTGATCACCCTGCTCCCTCGCGGCGATCACTGCCCTGCAGGCTGGATAAGTGGATCGACGTGGTTTGCACTGGTCCCAGAAGTCGAAGTTAAATTGTACCCCCGGGATCAGTTGCTCGATTCGTTGCCAGGTTTGCTGCAACATCATTTGCATCGACCCGGGCATGTCGACTTCAGAGTCTACAGCGAGACCGCCGAGCAGACGCTCCAGCTTTAATTCCGACGGTATTTCTTCGAGTAATTGCCGATATACTTCGGAAAAACCCCAGCACCAGCTACACATCGGGTCGTGAACATAAATCAGGGCAGGTCTCATATCGTGTTTGAGACTGGTGAATTAACCAGCCCCTGAATGATCGTTTCACAGCTTCGAATCGAATGGATGCCTGCAACGCTTTTGCCCGCCTGCCAGTAATCGCGTTCGCCGCTTTCATCCAGCGACGATTTTTTTAACTGCCAGATCGACTTCAATGCATAGATAGTTCGCATCCAATGTTTGGTACGCTTGCCGGATAACATCCACCTGGCCAACCAGCCAGACTTCAACCCACTGCGCCTGATATAGTCGGTATTGATCACCGCGACCGGAATACCGGTGATTCTCTCTGACAATACGATATCCGCTTCCCCAGCGTCGAGTATCGCCTGCTTGTATACCCTGCTTGCCAGGCACTCGTCACTGGCGATAAATCGGGTACCCAACTGGCAGGCTGCATAGCCGATATCCAGCGCCTGATGAAATCCGCTAGAATCACCGACACCACCCGCGCAGATCAGGGGTACTTCAAGACACCTTAACTCGTCATATAATTGCCGGATACCCTTCTCCCCCGCATGACCACCCGCGCGGTTATTCACACAAATCAGTCCATCGGCGCCGTTATCGAGGCCAATTTTCGCCCACTTCATCTCGGTAACGTCGTGATAGACCAGACCGCCAACCGCGTGGACTCGTTTGGCCACCCAGTCAGGCTTGCCCAAAGAGGTGACGAAAAACCGGACGCCTTCCTCGAGCGCGATATCGATCCATGTGGACATGCGTTGCTGATATTTTTTAGACGATTTTTCGATCAGGGCATTCATACCGATCGGCCTGTCGGTCAATTTTCGCATCAGGCGGATGCCCTCCCGAAAATCATGCCCGTGGACATAGGTTAAGGAAATTGGCTGCAATACACCGAGACCGCCGGCTGCCGATACCGCCGCCACCAGTTCTGGATTACTACAGGGATACATCGGCCCACCTATGACCGGATACCGGATACCGAGGATCCGGGTAAATTGCTTCGCCGCTGGTGGGAACCGGATTTCCGTCATAGCTGTTTTTTAAACCCTATTAACCAGGTAGCGTGCACTATGGCCACTACCTCGCCCGTTTCATCGGAAATTTCGGTTTTAGCATCGCAGGACAGATCCTCATCGACGAGTTCCGGTAATTCGAAACTGGCAGTTGCGGTTAGCTTACCACGGGCTTTTTTCAGGTACTCTGCTTTAAGCTGGAGCACGATTCCGTGCATATTACTATCCAGTGTCGTCAGCACCGCCAGGCCAGTCGCAATCTCCCCGAGATTCATCAACGCAATGGCATGAATAGATTTGAGATGGTTGCGCACCCCTCGGCGGTCGCGCAATGTAATCCGCGCGAAGCCGGGTTTCAGTTTTTCGACCCGCGATTTTATCGTGCCGCTATAGGGCGCATATTTGCCAAGAAACCAGCTAAACAGAAGTGAGCCCGCCGGTAAAGCGCTTAGCCAGTCCCAATATCGCAGGATTTTATTTTCTGATTGACTGATGGGATTATTTTCCATTTAAGTGGTATTTTTAAGCCAGGTTGGAGTGGGCGAACCATTGCCAGGGCTACCGGAATCGAACATATCATCATGGTATCTTGAGTTCAAACGCCAAATGCGTTATTAATGATTCATGGACCTCAAAACCGACCGAGAAAAACTGGTCAAGGCCTTCGACCACATGGTCGAAAGCGTCAACCAGGCGATGCACGATGCCGAGGAAGCAATCGCTCCCAGCGTCGACGAAATGGTGGGCAATGCGCAGACAATCGCGCACGAGCTGTTTTCCCTGAGCAAAGAGGAATCGGGGCGCCTCGGCAAGGCGCTAAAACGTGATATAAAAAACGCCAACAAAGTGCTCAACCAGCAACGCAAGGAACTCAAGGACTGGCTCAGTTTCGACCTGACGCTGGTAGAAGATAAATTTATCGAGTTAATTGACCGCGCCGCCGATAAAACCTGGCTTGATTTTCGTGATTTCGAAAACGAAGAAATACACGCCAGCCTATATCGAACCGGCGAAGTTTGCAGTGCCGGCACGCTGTGTTGCAGGGATTGTGGTCAAACCATGAACTTGTCTAAATCCAGTCATATCCCACCCTGCCCCAAATGCCATCACACCGAGTTTTATCGGGTAATCTCGTAACTGTTCCTGTCTGGAAGCGGGGCTATGAAAATTAGCAGAATCCTGATGTACCAGTTCGACTATACCGTGCCGGTTTTATACAGGCTGTCCGGTGGGCGTCCGTTCGATTCCCTGGATTCAACCATCGTTATTATCGAGACTGATGCGGTATATCAAAGGCGGCCCGATAGTCGAATCCGGGTATGTAGTCGCATCGGATAAACCGGGCCTGGGCGTATCACCGCGCATGGAAATGCTGGGCGAACCGGTAGTGATTTTTGAATTGCTGAATTAACTCCCGGCGGCAATCAAACTAGCATTGCCACCGGCCGCGGTAGTATCGATGCATAAATGCCGTTCAATCCCTAATTGCCCAGGTGCGCTGGTCTCGGTAATCAATGGTATCAATACACCTTCGCGACCGGCCAGTGCCTGCCGGTAAACCCGCAGGCTCTCCGAATCGGCCTGGCTCATTACCGCGTCGAAACCAGTCAACTGTTGCAGGGCTTCGTTGTCGATACAACCGTCTATACCTGCTACCGGCAAATCAAGTCTGGTGAATTTGTCCAGTACATCGGTAATTCCATCGCAGACGATGAACACCGCATTGCCCTGCGAAAGCGCCGACAGGGCCTGCGTCAATGCCACGGTTTTGGTCGGCCCGAGGCACAGGATCACACCGCGCGGATGGGACGACAGGCGGTTGATTTCTCCGGTGGGGCCCGGCATGTCTTCAACATAATCTGAGCATTCAGGTTTGAACTCCAGGCCCAGGCTATCAGCAATGCTCGATATCGCTTCTCCGAGGTCCGAAGTACTCCGCTGGTATGAAGCAGACAGACGATCGATTGCAGCTTGCAGTTTTTCCGACTCGATCGCCAGCGATGAGTCAGATATCACGGCCTCACCGGGGAATTTACGAAATCGTGGCAGGTAGGACGGCCCACCCGCCTTGGGTCCAGTGCCCGATAATCCTTCCCCACCAAATGGCTGGGTACCGACCACCGCGCCGATCTGGTTTCGGTTGACATAGATATTGCCCACCCTGATGCGCTCGACCATTTGCTCGACGCGGTTGTCGACCCGGGTGTGGATGCCGAATGTCAGGCCAAATCCTCTGGCATTGATCGCGTCGATAACCCGGTCTATTTCGTGCGCTTCAAAGGTTGCGACGTGTAATACCGGGCCGAATATTTCTTCCTCCAACTGGTCGATCCCATCGAGCCTGATGACAGTCGGTGCGACAAACAGACCCTGATCGGGAACCTGAATACGCTTGAGCAAGCGTCCATCCTCGGCCATAGTTTTGCAGTGATTTTCAATTTTCGATTTCGCTGCCCGGTCGATCACTGGTCCTATATCGGTATTCAGTAGCCAGGGATCACCGACACTGAGCTCATCCATCGCACCAAATAGCATATCCAGCAGATTATCGGCGACATCTTTTTGTAGATAGAGCATGCGTAAAGCCGAACAACGCTGACCCGCACTTTGAAACGATGAAGCCAGTACATCGCGTACTACCTGTTCGGGTAGTGCACTCGAATCGACCACCATGGCGTTCAAGCCCCCTGTTTCGGCAATCAGGATTGCATCCGGTGCGAGGCGCCGCGCCATATTGCGATTGATGTGCTGGGCGGTAGGGGTCGATCCGGTAAAGCAAACACCCGCGATTCGTGGGTCGGAAGTGAGTGCGGCGCCTACACTCGCGCCGGCACCCGGCAATAGCTGGATCGCCGATGCTGGAATTCCCGCCTGGTGCATCATGGCTACCGCACGCGCGGCGATCAGGCTGGTTTGCTCGGCGGGTTTGGCAAGCACGCAATTCCCGGCAGCCAGTGCTGCGAGAATCTGGCCACTAAATATCGCGAGCGGGAAATTCCACGGTGAAATACAGACGATCACACCGCGTGCCTGGCCGATATCGCCGATGCGCTCCGCTTCGGAAGCATAGTAGAGCGCAAAATCGACCGCTTCACGAATTTCACCGACCGCGTCTAACCAGGTTTTTCCGGCTTCGCGCGCTGCGAGCGCAAACAGTTCCTCGGCATTTTTTTCATACAGCGCGGCCAGTCGTCGTAGACAGTCGGAGCGTTTTGATACGGGCGTCTGTGTCCAGCTACCGAAACCATCGAGTGCGTGTTGTATCGCGGCTTCAATATCGGCTTCAGCAGCATCGGTAAGCTGCCCAACCAGATCCTCACCATCGGCAGGATTGTATACAGCGCCGGTTTCACCCCCGGTTGACTCGGTAGCAATTAAGGGCCCTGCCTTCCAGACCGAATTGCGAAATTTTTCCCGCTGCTGATCGATCTTATTTATCGCCTTTAAATCGGTGATATCCCATCCCCTGGAATTACGTCGTTGCATTCCATAGATCGCCGCTGGCATTGGTATATTCGGATTGTTCATTGCCTCGCCAGGAGGCGATACCTGATCGAATGGGTCGCGCGCAATTTCTTCCGGGGGAATACGGGTGTCAACGATTTGATTCACAAACGAACTGTTTGCCCCGTTTTCCAGCAGACGACGAACCAGGTAAGCGAGCAAATCCTCGTGCTCGCCAACCGGCGCATAGATACGGCATCGGGCTTTTTGATCGCGTACCACGAAGTCGTAAAGCGATTCGCCCATTCCATGCAAGCGCTGGAATTCGAAATTGTCTTCACCCTGCGCCAATTCGAGGACTGCCGCTACCGAATGAGCATTGTGAGTGGCAAACTGGGGGTAAATTCTATCGCTCATGGAGAGCAATTTTTTAGCACAGGCGAGGAAGGAAACATCCGTATTCACCTTACGCGTAAATACCGGATAATCGCTCAGACCCAAAACCTGTGCGCGTTTAATTTCCGTATCCCAGTAGGCGCCTTTCACCAGCCTGACCATAATTTTCCGGTCTAGCCGGCGGGCCAGTTGGTAAAGCCAGTCGAGCACCGGCATCGCGCGACGACCAAAGGCCTGCACTACCACACCAAAACCGTCCCAGCCTCTTAACGCGGGCTCGCTCAACACGCTTTCAATCACATCGAGAGAAATATCGAGCCGATCGGCCTCTTCGGCATCGATGTTGAAACCCATATTGGCCGAACAGGCGAGTATCGCAAGCGAGCTGGTGCGCGCCACCAGCTCAGACATGACTCGTTCGTGTTGTGCTATTTCGTAACGCGGGTGCAGGGCGGACAATTTTACCGATATGCCGGGATTGTAGCGAATATCCCGGTTTTTACAGCCAGGCGCCAGCGCGGTAATCGCGTCGGAATAGGCCAGGTGATATTGTCTCGCATCGTTATCGGTACGCGCCGCTTCACCGAGCATATCGTAGGAGTAGGTATAGCCCTTCGCTTCGAGTCCCCTGGCCCGTTTGCCTGCTTTCCCGATACTGGTGCCCAGTACGAAATGCCGACCCAGTTCTTTCATGACCTGGGCAACCGCGTTTCGCACCAACGGTTCGCCCAGGCGTTTCACCAGTCCCTGGAGTGTTTTTCTCAGGCCTTTCTCGTCGGCAGGCCCGATCACCTTACCAGTCAATAGTAACGCCCAGGTTGAGGCGTTGACGAGTGATGACTCGGAGTGCCCCAGGTGCTCGCCCCAGTTACCGGGCGATATTTTGTCTTCGATCAGCTCGTCGATGGTTTGCGCGTCCGGCACGCGCAGCAGTGCTTCGGCCAAACACATCAACGCAACCCCTTCCCTGCTGGTCAGACCATATTCTGCAAGGAAGTTTTCCATAATTCCCGGCGAGCCGGATCGCCGCACCTTGTTGATTAATTCAGCCGCTCTTGCGCTGATAGCCAGTCGTTCAGCAATCGAAATTTTGGAATCGTCAACCAGCTCCCTGATTACCTGACCCTCATCCGCCAGGTAATAGTCACGAACTCGCTGACGCAGTTTGTCGGTCGACAATTGAGGCGTCACGCTACGAATCTTGGATTTCATAGATGGGATTATCGTTTAGGCGCAGGGTAATATACTACCACCATAGCTGACGCAAAAATCCCACAGGTCATTGGTCAAAGTTCTGGCTGCGTAAACGATCATATTCAGGGATTGCACGTTGTGCGGGGTCCAGTAAGCCAGGCAGGATACGGTAAAGGTCGCGATACAGTTTCTCTCCAGCGATATCAATGATGTAGGCCGTAATCCATTTGGCGTCTTTCGCCCCCATCTGCGCGGTGATGTGGTCACCCATCAACCGCAGGAACACAAAGCTCGGGCCTTCTTTGTGGTCGAACTGACACTTTGAATACTCACCGATGCGGCCATTCAGAGTCTGCAGGAATGAGTCGGAATAGTCCCCTGCTCCATCGGTTTCCTGACGATTATCCTGCATGATTCCGGCCAGGTGTAAACCGATTGCGGTGATCAGCGCCGTTCGATCCTCCAGCTCGAAGCTGTCGAACAGGAATCGATCGACGAGCTGGATCAGGTAAGCGGCAAATTCGGTTATCACATCCAGACGTTGCGAAGCGGTATCGGTTTGAAAGCCCTCGTTTTCCAGATCGAGCAGGCCCTGCCCACTGATTTGCCATATATTAAAACTAATCGCACCGCCTATATCTGCGAGACTGCGCTTTTTATCGGTCTGACTCCAGCCGGTTTTTAATCTAGCCACAATTTAATCCCGTGAATCGAAAGGACCGATCGACAGCATCTGCCTCGTATCCCGTGTTACCTCTTACTCGCACTATTATCCGTTTTTTAAGCCCCCGGGTTCAAGCTACCCATGATAGGTACGAAACATCCTGGCATTCTACCTGGTCGGCGCGATAGCCTGATACAGGCAGGGTATTGGTTAACTCAAAAACAGGATCTGGCGCTATTGTGCCTCGATCTAAATCATTTACACTGCTGTCATTGCGCCTCGATCTAAATCATTTACACTGCTGTCAATAATAATCTGGAAACTATCGGGTGCTCGAGCCGAATCGGAGAACGTAATGGCTTCTAAATGGTACCAACAACTTCAAACGAAAATTGGCAAACAACAGGGGTTGCAAAAACTCAAGGTTGGTGAGGACACTTTCTCTAATACCTACCAGAACGAGCTAGCCGTTAGCGATGCGTTTTATGACCTCGACATACTCACCACGATGAATAAAAATAATCCGGTGCGGGCTCGCCTGGTGCAGGTCGAAAAGCACCAAAAAAATTATTCGGTCAAGCTTTACACGCTAAAAGATTCCATCCCGCTGTCGCAATCTATGCCCATTTTTGAGTCGATGGGATTACAGGTATTAATCGGGCGCCCTTATAGAATTTCTTTTGGGCACACTATTTCCTATCTTCACCTTTTTTCTC
>JBGMRM010000024.1:0-10815 GCA_048061415.1 Gammaproteobacteria bacterium
GTATTGGCTTTTTGGCGATGACGGGTCTGGATTTGCGGCGCGCGAGTTTGGTAATTGCTATATCCTCCATGATTAATATGTCCGGGTAGCCTGCCAGGGCGTCGAAAAAAGACTTGCTGAACCAAAGGCCCTGATCCCCGGTTGCTACCCTGCTTATGCTGGAACGAAGATTGATCGCAGTTTCGATAACACGTAATAACCAGTGGGCGCCGTCGAGCCTGAGCGGGAAAAACCCCCAGTCACCCATTCCAGTCACCTCGTTATACCAGTGTTCGGGTAATTCGCTATCGGCGTGCAGAAATAAAAGCCGCTCGCCTTTCGCCTCTCGGCTCGCGGCATTCATTTGCACGGCCCGGCCATTCTTGCTGGAGATTACTCGACACTGAAATTGCTGCGCAATCGCAATCGTACTGTCGGTGCTGCCGCCGTCGCAAACGATAATCTCTATGGCGGGTTTATCGGCTAAGGACTGAAACAGCCGGTGCAGGGTGTTATACAGTCGAGAATTTTCGTTGAATACCGGGATAATGACACTAACCGATATCCCGACAGCTTCAGCCAAACGCTCCACCACAGCTACTACCCTGGCCCGCGGTACAACCGTAGCAGTGATCCGCAGTTCGTATCGGGATATGCGCGAAGCCGTTGACGATCATGTCGCGAATATGCAGTGGTTGGCTCGAATCGGACCTGGTGATGTTCATATTGAGCATCTGATTAAAATCACAATCGTAAATGTATCCCTGCCAGTCGACGCTCAGCTGGTTTTTGCACATCAGGCCCGTGAGATTGGCGGCGCTAAAAGAATTCTTTAACAGGGTCATATAGTTTTCGAATTCACCCTTCGAAATTAGCGTGCTGCCAAAGCGCGCGATGGGCATGTTGGTGATGGTAAACAACTGGTTGAAAACGATCCCATGCTGTTCGAGCAGGTAGTTTTTATACTCGGTCTCGAGGTCTTTTTGCGGCGGTGGTAAATAAGGACCGGTGGGATTGTAAACCAGGGTGATCGTGAGACTACTCTCCGGCTGGCCATAACCAAGCCGGTTGAGCAGGCGCAGAGCATTGATACTTTTCTGGTAAACTCCCTTACCTCTTTGCCCGTCTACATTCTGCTCCAGGTAGCAGGGCAGGGAAGCGACGATCTGCACCTCGTTATCGGCCAGAAACTGCGCCATATCTTCGAATCCCGGCTCCAGCAGTATGGTTAAATTGCAGCGGTCGATTATTTTTACATCGGAGTTTCGGGCTTCCAGCACGAGCTCCTGGAACCGCGGGTTCATCTCCGGGGCGCCCCCGGTCAGATCGAGCGTGTGCACAGAGGGCATTTCGAGAATGGGCAACAGGTAGTCTATCGTTTCCCGGCCCATCAACTCCTTGCGATTTGGCCCAGCGGCCACGTGGCAATGCAGGCAGGACTGGTTACACAGGTAGCCGAGGTTGACCTGCAGTATTTCGAGTGCATTGCGCGTGACGGGCGGGAAATCCGTATTTTTCAGTAATGGCCAGGTATCTTTCATGTTGCGGGGGGTACGTGTTCGGTTATTCAGCAGTAGACCTGCAATATACCACAGAGTTCGTCGCCAAAGGCGAAGTGATTTCGGCGATAGCACTTTGTCTGGATACCCCTGTAAATGGCAGGGATTTCCCTGATTGATAAATAGAATCCGGGCTAATCAGATTATAAACATTCAATATCTCTCTATTTTGAGGCAGAATGTCACAATCCTGCAGCGATTGGTGTTATCGAATCAAATAAATGCCATGATTGGGTATGGAAAGACTGGAACGAGCTGTCGGATAATCTGTATATGCCGTTGCAATTACTCAAGAATACCGGTTATCGGCCGTTTTTAACGAATAAACAAAAAATACAGATCTCGTTTTAAATATATTAAGCGCATTTTTACAGGTTTATCGGGACTAAATTAAAATTCGGTTTAACTATACTGCTATAGTCCAAAGGCATGGAAAACAGGAATCTAAGCATAGTATGAAAGTAGAGTTTGAAATCGCAAGCGATCAGATCGATGGTGCCAGGGACTATCAGGAAGACGCATACATGGTTAATCAGCTTGGTGAAACCGAAGATGGCGATCTCTGCTCGTTGGTGATTATGGCGGATGGCATGGGTGGCCATGCAGCCGGTAATGTCGCCAGCAATATGGTGATTGCCACCTTTAATAAAACTTTCCAATCCAGTTTCCCGAGTAAAAATATCGCCGAGTCCCTCACCGAAAGCCTGAATCGTTCCAACGATCAGATTCGTGCTTCGGTGAAGGAGACACCCGCATTAAGAGGGATGGGTTGCACCATGGTATCGGCCTTCCTGGAAAACAATAAACTCTACTGGGTCAGTGTCGGCGATAGTCATCTCTATCTAATTCGTGAGCGAGAGCTGATTAAGGAAAATGCCGACCACAGCTACGGCGCTTATCTCGACATGATGCAGGAACAGGGCATGGAAATCAGCGAAAGGGAAGGCATGTCGAGAAATATGCTGATGAGCGCGATGACCGGGGAAGAAATCAGCAGTATCGATGTATCCGAAGTACCGATCAAGGTTCTTCCTGGTGATAGGGTTATAGTCGCGAGCGATGGTCTCGATACCCTCGGCGCGGGCGCAATCATTCAATACTCCTCCTGGTCCGCCACAGCGAAGGAATGCGTTTATGCGCTGTTGAAGGCCGTTGAGGATGCCAACAAAATCAACCAGGATAACACCACGCTGATTGTCATCGACATCAAGGAGCGCAAGAAGGAAGAGCCGGTAGCGCAACCGGCCCCCGAAGCCGAAAAACCCGTTAGCCGCATAGCGGATGTCGAGGTCAAGGAAGAACCCAAACCAGAAAAAGAACCGCGTTCGTACAAAGGATTAGTCTGGTTGCTAATCGTTGGATTGCTGGGCGCCGGTGGATACTTTGCCTGGCAAAAAGGCCTGTTTCAGCAGGCTCAGGAGCAGGTCGAGCAATTGGTCGAAGCCCAACAGGGGGTACCCGAAGTCGAACCAATAACAGCCACAGAGATCGAATCGGAGCAACAGGCTATCGAAGCGGGCGAGCAACAGGCCGAACCGCTTCAGCCTGAGCCGGAACTCGAACTGGAACCCGAGCCGGAACCAGAACCCGAACCCCAGGTGGTCGATAAACCCGACCCATTCAGGGATGCGCTGAAGTCGGGTGGCCGAGGTCCATTAATGATCCGGATACCATCGGGTACGTTTCGTATGGGTGGGCCGTCAGGCGCTATTGCCGCGGACGAGGTACCCCGTCACCAGGTCAATATAAAATCGATCATGGTATCGGTGTACGAAGTGACCTATTCTGAATACGACAGATTTGCAAAGGCTACAAAACGCAAACAGCCCGACAGCAGTGGCTGGGACCGGAAAACCCATCCGGTGAATAATGTTTCCTGGGATGATGCGCTTGCCTACACTAAATGGCTGAGCAGGCAAACGGGCAAGAAATACCGGCTATTGTCCGAGGCGGAATGGGAATATGCTGCGCGCGGTGGAACGACTACGTCCTTCTGGTGGGGGACTTTTGCAGGTGCGAGCAATGCGCATTGCTTCGATTGCAAGAGCGATTACAACACCAGTAAACCAGCGAAAGTGGGCACCTATAAGCCCAATCCGTTTGGCCTGTACGATACCGCTGGTAACCTGTATGAATGGGTGCACGATTGCTACCATAGAAATTATAAGGAAGCGCCAACCGATGGATCGGTATGGGAAGGCGGCGACTGTAAGGTACGGATAGTCAGAGGCGGCGCTTTCCGCAGCCCGGCCGATTCGATGCGTGTCGAGAATAGAGAAAAATTTCCCAGCAACAGGGGCCAGTACAACGTTGGGTTTCGCATCGCACGCGACCTGTAATATTCCAACGCGATCGAAGCCCGCCAGCTACTGGGTATCGACGTTGTCGAGCTAGAGCACGAAGTCGAGACCTGCATGGATGAATTATACGAATTTCGCCGCTACAATGTAGCCTGCTATCGACTAAACCAGGCGGCTATCATGCCATCATCCCAAAACGATCTTCAAACCCTCAGCGGTGGATGCCTGTGCGCCCAGGTGCGTTATCGAATCACCGGCCCCCGGCGTGATATTATCTTGTGCCATTGCCAAAACTGCCGTCGAACCCATGGGCATGTATCAGCCTATACGTCGGTCGACCAGAAGGACCTGGTGATAACCAGTGAAATAAGCCTGCGCTGGTACCACGATCAATCGCCCGATACCTATCGTGGATTTTGTAATGAATGTGGTTCCAGCCTGTTCTGGGATGCGAGGGACGGGCGCAACAAGATGGGAGTATCGGCGGGCACACTGGATGCTAGCCATGGACTGAAGACTATTGGTCACGTATACCTGGCGGAAGCCGGGGATTACTATGAAATCAACGATGACCTGCCCCGCTTCGAATATTCAAATGGCGGGGATCTCGAACCCGGAGGATAAGAATCGCCACAATGCTAAAACCCGAAAAATATGATCCACTCAAGCGTTCGGTCGCTCATGTGCTGGATATCATCGGCGAGGGTTGGTCAATTTTGATTATCCGAGAAGCTTATTTCGGTACGCGCCGATTCGAGGAATTTCAGCGGCAGCTTGGTATCGCGCGCAATATCCTGACCGCGCGGCTCAAAAAATTATGCCACAATGACATACTCGATCGAGTGCCAATCAGGGAAGGTGCAAAAAGACACGAGTATGTCCTGACCACCAAGGGAAAGGAGTTGATGCCGTTGCTGATATCGCTGACCCAATGGGGCGACAAATGGGTGTTTGGCGAAAATGCCGAACCCGTCATTTTTATGGATAGGGATCACCGCGAACCGATCGCAAAAATGAAAGTATATTCATCCAGAGGGGTGGCCTTGCGGCCACGAGACATCATGGTCGTCGCGGGTCCTGGCGCCGGTCCGGAAGCGCGGCAAAGAATCGAGGAATTGAATCTGGCACTCGATCGCCTGGCTGAGGAAGCAACTAACTGAGCACCCGCCAGTTAGTCGAAAATTACCGATATTACTCTGGAAATTTTTCACTCCTCCGGAAACTGAATTTGAGCGGCTTACTGCTATACTCCTGATTAGGTAATGTGCATTAGCCTGCTGACGGTTCCCCTGATTTATGAATGATTCCAACAACCCTCCATTAACTTGCCCATTAGGAGAAGAGGCTTGCGACGGACTAAAAGAAGTTAAGAAATTACGCCGGCAAATTAGCGAGTTATCGGAACTGGTCGCTACCGATGCATTGACCGGGCTATATAATTTTCGCCACTTCAAAACCGTTTTACAGGCTGAGATGGATCGTTCAAAGCGTAGCGGCATACCAACCAGCCTGGTGATGGTCGACCTCGACCACTTCAAGAATATCAACGATACCCTGGGCCACGAAGTGGGTAACCTGGCGCTCAAACATGTGGCGGATATCCTCAAAAACGCGGTGCGAACCACCGATATCGTATGCCGCTACGGAGGCGAAGAGTTTGTCATGATCTTCCCCGAAACACATCTAAACCTGGCGGTTAAAGTGGCGGATCGGATCCGGGAAACGATTGCTTCTACCCCGGTAAAATACGAAGGGGGTGAATTTCATATCACTGCCAGCATGGGCGCCAGTGTGTATATGAAAACCAGCATTCTAACGATGGAAGCTTTCATCGATTCGGTCGATAAATTCCTTTACGAAGCGAAGCAGTCAGGCCGAAATTGTATTTGCCATGTCGACTATGCTGATTTGCGCGGCACCAGCGAAGTCAGCGCCGACGAGCGTATCTTGCTGTACGGCGGGGACGACTGAGGCAATTAAACCCGGGGAATCGTTACTTTCTGCAAGCTTAAAGTTCGAAAACTTCGAGCTTTTTCTCCACCAGTTCGTTTTTTAATACCACATAACGCGGCATGCCGCGCTCATCGTATTGCGGGTAGGCTTCCCCCTGTATTAGCGGGTACAGGTATTCCCGGCAGCGGTCGGTAATTCCAAAACCATCGTCGCTGATAAAGTCGAGCGGCATCATCTTTTCGACATTCGCAACCTCGGCGAGGTCGGCGCTGCCAATCTCCCAGCGGTAAGGCTGGTTGGATACGCGATCGATAGTCGGCATGATGGCATTCTTGCCATCGAGTGCCATTTCGACGCCCGCCCTGCCAAGCGCATAGGCCTGTTCAAGATCGGTTGCGGAGGCCAGGTGTCGCGCCGCGCGCTGCAGATAATCGGCCACCGCCCAGTGATATTTATAATCCAGCGCCTCCTTGATCATTTCGGCAACCACCGGAGCGGCGCCGCCGAGTTGCGCGTGTCCGAAAGAATCACGCGTACCCTGTTCGGCCAGATAGCGGCCATCGGCGTGGCGCGCACCTTCGGAAACCACGACAGTGCAATAACCATGCGATTCGACCCTGGCCCTGACAGCGGCGATGAAGCGGTCGTGGTCGAATTCGATCTCGGGCAGCAGCAGCAATACCGGGATTCCATAGTCTTCGATCAAACCACCCGCGGCCGCGATCCACCCCGCATGCCGACCCATCACCTCCAGGACAAACACCTTTGTCGAGGTTTTGGCCATCGAACGCACATCGAAAGAAGCCTCGAGCGCCGATACTGCAATATATTTTGCTACCGAGCCGAAACCCGGACAGTTATCGGTGATCGGGAGATCATTGTCGACCGTCTTGGGAATATGAATCGCCTGGACCGGAAAGCCCAGTTTTTCCGATAATTGTGAAACCTTGTAACAGGTATCGGCGGAATCGCCACCGCCATTGTAAAAGAAATAACCAATATTATGCGCCTTAAATACCGCGATCAGGCGCTCGTATTCGCGCCTGTTCTGTTCGAGGCTCCTGAGCTTGAAGCGGCAGGAGCCAAATGCGCCCGACGGGGTATTTTTAAGAGCCGCTATATCTTCTGCTGACTCTTTCGAGGTATCGATCAATTCCTCACTAAGGGCGCCGATGATACCGTTGCTGCCGGCGAAAACATTGCCGATGCGATCGCTATGCTGTCGGCAGGTTTCGATCACCCCGCAGGCAGAGGCGTTGATCACCGATGTAACCCCACCGGACTGAGCGTAAAATGCGTTTTTTTGACTCATACCGTTAACTTGGTAAATTGTCTCGCATGTGGCAGCCTTCCATATATTTTGATCAATCGACCGGTATTAACCGAGCAATGGTGCGATTACCAGGCTGACGATGGCCATCACGTTGATCAAAATATTCATCGATGGGCCCGAGGTATCCTTGAAAGGGTCGCCGACGGTATCGCCGACCACGGTGGCAGTGTGGACGTCTGAGCCCTTGCCGCCGAGGTTACCTTTTTCGACAAATTTCTTTGCGTTATCCCAGGCGCCACCGGCGTTAGCCATCATTAATGCCAGCAGCACGGCGCTCAATAAAGCACCCATCAGCATACCGCCGAGCGCCGCGGCTCCGATAAGGAATCCAACCAGCGGCGGCGCGCCAATGGCGATCAGGCCGGGCAGGATCATTTTCTTCAGGGCTGCGGTGGTCGCGATATCGATGCACCGCGCGGTATCGGGTTCGGCCTTGCCTTCGAGCAGTCCTTCGATTTCCCGAAACTGCCGACGGATTTCCTTGATCATTTCGAATGCCGCATCGCCCACTGCGGTCATCGTAATCGAAGCGATCACAAACGGAATGAGGCCACCGATAAACAGGCCGATCAGCACATAAGGATCATTTAGCTCCAGTTTGAAGTCGGGTATGTTGAGCGATACGGTTTCGATATAGGCGGTAATGATCGCCAGTGCTGCGAGCGCCGCCGCGCCGATTGCGAATCCCTTGCCGATGGCCGCGGTGGTATTACCGAGTTCGTCGAGCGAGTCGGTGATCTTACGCGTATCTTCGCCGAGTCCGGCCATTTCCGCAATGCCGCCGGCGTTGTCCGCTACCGGGCCATAAGCGTCGATTGCCATGGTGATACCGACCGTGGCGAGCATACCGACCGCGGCTATACCCACGCCGTACAGTCCGGCAAAATTGCTTGCCACGGCGATGATGCCACTGATAGTGAGGACTGGAATGGCGACCGATTGCATACCGAGCGCCAGTCCGCTGATCATCACGGTAGCAGCCCCCGTTTCGCCGGATTTGGCGATATGCTCGACCGGCTTGCCCGCGGTGTAGTATTCGGTGACCAGCCCTATGATGATACCGCCAACCGCACCGGTCAGTACCGCAATCCAGATTCCAGTGCTGAGGCCAAGCACCGAGATCAGGAAAAAGGCGGCGATGATGAAAATCACCGAAGAACCCATGGTGCCCATGCGCAAAGCCTTTTCGGGTGACTTTTCGGCGTTTAGTTTGACGATATAAATGCCAACGATAGAGCAAAGTAGCCCGACCGACGCGAGCGCGAGCGGCAGGAACACCAGGTCGCTCTGGGCTCCCATATCGGTGACGGCGGCGGCAGTGAGCGTCGAAGCAATGGCGATGGTCGCGATCATCGAGCCGATATAGGATTCGAAAATATCCGAACCCATGCCGGCCACGTCGCCGACGTTGTCACCGACGTTGTCGGCAATGACGCCAGGGTTGCGCGGGTCGTCTTCGGGTATTCCGGCCTCGATCTTGCCGACCAGGTCGGCGCCGATATCGGCGCTCTTGGTAAAAATACCACCACCGACACGTGAAAACAGGGCGACTACCGAGGCGCCCATGGCAAAACCGTGGATCGCCGAGATTGATTCCGAGTCACCAGAGAACATGATAAACACTGTACCCAGGCCAAGCAGACCTAGCGCTGCTACCGACAACCCCATGATCGACCCACCAAAAAAAGCTATCGTCAGGGCGGTAGCAGCACCCTCGTTGTGGGCAGCGGTGGTGGTTCGAACATTAGCACGGGTCGCGGTGTTCATACCGATATAACCGGCGCCGCCGGATGCCAGGGCTCCAAGCAGAAAACTAAATGCAGTGCCCCAGCCCAGGAATATATAGAGTAAAACAATTAATACGATGGCGAACATCGATAACATTTTGTATTCGCGCTTCATGAACACCATCGCGCCGAGATGAATCTGGTTGCCGATATCGACTACCTTGCCTTCACCCTCGGGGTGTTTTTTGACCATTTCATAGATGACTTTGGCCGCCACTAGCCCGAGAACTCCGATAATCGGTGGCAGCAGATAACTAAATTCCATACTATTCCCCTGAGAAAACCATTGTTATGGCGAAGGTTTTTGTCTCCTTACATTCGGAATCAGAAAATAATTTTGTGTGCATGATATCGGTTTTTTACCCGGGTTCAAAACCCCTTTCCGATAAATTGATATAAATCATTAAAAAAAGTGATGTTTATCCGTCAAGCGGGTCGATCGAGTTAAAAAAGAGGACTATTACTAGGTATTAAGTCCGGTCGATGGTTTAATCTAGTATCCTCGATAGAGCCAGATAGATTCCCTGTAATCCTTATCTTCAACATGCCCCCAATCATCCGTTCTAGCCGCTGATGTTCAAGCGAGTCCACCTAAAAGACGACTTTCTCGAGAACAGGCTGATTCGCCGTCGGCTGGTCGTTTCGGCGGCCATCGTGTTGGTGTTGATTCTCATCGTGTTAGCCAGGCTGTTCGTATTGCAGATAGTCGACTATGAGTATTTTTCGACACTGTCCGATAGCAACCGGGTGCGCATCAGGCCCCTGCCGCCGCCCAGGGGGTTGATATACGACCGTAATGGGGTGGTATTGGCAAACAACCTGCCAACTTATCGGCTCGAAATCATTCGCGAGCTGGTGGAGGATATGGACGATACTTTATCGCGGCTCAAACAGTACCTTGACTATACCGATCAGGATTTGGAACGATTTCAGAAATCCTCGAAAAGACGCCGGCCTTATGAAAGCATCCCGCTGCGTCTGAATCTATCTGATGAAGAAGTCGCCAGGCTGGCGGTCAATTTGCACAAGTTTACCGGGGTCGAAATAAATGCACGTTTGACCCGTAACTACCCCAATGGAGGGCTCGCGGTTCATGCACTGGGATATGTAGGGCGCATAGACGAAGATGACCTGAACAAGGTAGACGAAACCAGTTATGCGGGAACCACTTATTTCGGAAAGCTGGGCCTGGAAAAGTTTTACGAAGACGAATTGCACGGTACCGTTGGTGTGCAGCAGGTCGAGGTAAACGCCAGGGGGCGAACGCTGCGGGTACTCAGCGAAACCCCTCCCATTCCGGGTAAAAACCTGTATTTAACGATTGACTCCCAGTTGCAGCGGGTGGCCGAGGAGGCGCTTGATGAGGAATCAGGCGCGGTGGTCGCGATCGATCCGAATAACGGCGAGGTTCTGGCGCTGGTGAGTATGCCGGTATTCGATCCCAACCTGTTCGTCAACGGCATCGGATTTAACGATTACCAGGCATTACGCGATTCATCCTCAAGACCGTTATTTAACCGCGCCCTGTCAGGCCAGTACCCACCGGGCTCGACCATCAAACCTTTTTACGGTCTTGCAGGCCTCGAAACCGGGACCATTGACAAGGACAAAACCGTCAACTGTAAGGGTTTTTATCGCTTACCCAATGAGGAGCGAAAATTTCGAGACTGGAAAAAGGGAGGCCACGGTGTGGTGAATTTGACCAGTGCGATAACTCAGTCCTGCGACGTTTATTTCTATGACCTGGCCTATAACCTGGGGATCGACAAGATGTCTGCTGCACTTGCGCAGTTCGGGTTTGGGGAGAAAACCGATATCGACAGTACCGGGGAGAGAAGCGGTATTTTGCCCTCGCGAGAATGGAAGCTTAAAACCAAAGGGATACAGTGGTTTCCTGGAGAAAC
>JBGMRM010000025.1:0-10783 GCA_048061415.1 Gammaproteobacteria bacterium
CCGTCGAGCCTACACGGACGTATTTACGGCGTGTCCTGGTAGTTTTATCGGATTTGGCCTGGTAGGGTGCTGATAACAACACTATTACCGTAAGAGTGAAGTTTAGGTGGGTGCTATTCGGGCGGGAGTCAGCATCTAACCGATTGAACGCGCAGGGGGTCGAGTTGGAGGCGCTGCCCGCGCTGACGCCGTTCTTCGTGCGGCAGGACATCCATGCTGGGCCATAAGCCGTCGGTCAGCGCCTGCGCGTATTCGTGCATTCCGGCCGCGTGCGTGGAACGCCGGCTCAGGATTGCATCGTAAGCCAGTCGATGCCAGCTTACCTCGAATCCCTGGTTATCGGGTTCGATCAGCATGTACCAGCCATCGGTACTGCCGTCGTTGGCCGGCAACCCCACGGCTCCCGCGTTGAGCCAGAGCCGGTTGTCGATCGATTGTCCGAATGGAATTCCTGAATGACCGCCGATCACGGCGTCGACGCCTGCCTCGACGATTTGTTCCAGTTTTAACGCAGCCGGAAACGAAGGAAACACGAATTGACTAATACTGGATACGCCACCGTGTATTATGCTGAACTGGAAATTCTGAAACTCGAAACCGATCGATTTCGGCAACGCTGCCATCCAGTGGCGCTGATCGGGGGTTATGCGTTGACTGGCATATCGATACCAGGTAATCGAAAGCGTGGAGCAGGCAGTTTGCGGCTCGAATCCGCAGCCGCAATCGTCCAGCTCCCGCCACAGCGATTCCTCGCAGTTACCCATCACCACGTGGACCCCCCAGTCACGAATTAAATCCACCGTCTGCACCGGTTCGCCGCAGTAGGCGACCAGATCACCGGTGCAGATGACCCGCACCGGCGGTATTCCGAGGGCTTGCGCCTCGGTGCGCATGGCTCGCGTGGCAGCCAGGTTACTGTAGGGACCGCCAAATATCAGCAGACGGTCTTTTATCTCGCCAAGGTTCATGTGAGCTCGTTTAAATTGCCGGATCAGTCGATTTTAATTCCTGTACCAGGTAGCAGTCACCACAATTTTATAATCATTTGCCGGTCAAACCCAATTTAGAATTGCGAGGAAACGCAGGTTTCATTGTATACTTCAGGCGATTCAATCCAGCCACCGAAACAATGCACCCAAGATTCCGATTATTACTGATATCGGCACTGATACTGCCGGTAAGTTTACTCAATGCAGCGCCGAGACAATCGCTGGTGCCGGGCGGCATCGCGCTTATCGAACTGGAAAAATCGGACAGGACCCCACACTTTTCTTTTAACGGTAAACCCGTACTGGTTTCAACCCTGGACGATAAACCGTTCGCTATCGTCGGTCTCCCGCTGAGCCTTAAGCCCGGCAAATACTATATCTCGGGCCACTGGGGAGAGGAGAAAACCGAGCAAAAAAAATTCTTTACCGTCGCCGACAAGGAGTATACGACTCAGCGCATCCATATCGAGGATGACCGCAAGGTAAACCCGGACCCCAGCGATATGGAGCGTATATGGGCCGAGCTGAAGCGCCAGAGAAAAGCAAAAGACCACTACTCCAACATCCCCGTCGATGTGGATTTTATCCAGCCCACGCAGGGTATTATCACCGGCAGCTTTGGACGTCGCCGCGTCTTCAATGGCGAGGCCAGGAGACCCCATAGCGGCATGGATATCGCGGCCGACGAAGGGGTTCCGGTGATCGCGCCGGCGGACGGCACGGTGGTGGAAGTGGGCAACTTTTTCTTCAGCGGAAAACTGGTGTATGTGCATCATGGGCAGGGGGTAACATCCCTGTTTGCCCATATGAGCGAAATCAATGTGGAACTGGGACAGAAGGTGAAAAAAGGACAGCTTATCGGTAAAGTGGGGGAAACGGGACGGGTTACCGGGCCCCATTTGCACTGGAGCCTGGGACTCAATGGAACCTGGATCGACCCAGGGCTATTCCTGCCCTGATGCAGGTTCGCTAAAACGTCAGCCGCACTCCCACGTGGAAGCGGTCGTCTACTTCGTAATTATTCACTCGCTCGGTATCAATTTCGATACGCCTGAATCCGACAAATGCCGTCGTTTGCGGTAATATTTCTATTTGAAACCCGAGCACATAGTCACGCACTTCCTCGGTATCGGAAAAACTGGTTATCTTCGGTGCTATGTGGCCGGTCAGGTAAATCGACATCGGCATCGCCCCCGGGAAGGTATAGCGAATTTCACCCCCAATCGCCAGCGCCAAAACTTTTTGATTGATAATATCGAGGTCCCCGACATAGCCTCTTACACCGACACCCAGCGTGAGGGGATTTTCAGCCGAGGCTGGTCTTACCTGCATCAGGCTCACCTGTCCGAGTACATCGTCGTCTTCGTTATAGAACAGGCTAAAGCCTAATTCTGCCCCACCCCACCCGATCAGGCTGGAGTCGGAGCGAAAGGTGAACTGGGCAGTTTTCGAGCTCAGCGCCACTTCGAAGTCGCCGGCCTGGGCCGGGTTAATAAATCCGTAAAAGGCGAGACTCAGAATAATGATGCGCAAGGTTTTCATATTGGATATCGGTCAAAAAAAGTGGCGCAATCATACCACAGCGATATCGCATAATGCCCACTCGGGACAAATTAAAGCTGGTAATTTTTTAACTTAAAGTGGTGCGGGTGTGGCCCTAATTTTCGAGCCGGGAGAATAGCGTTTTGATTTCGGCAGGCTCCCGTTCTACCGGAGTATCTATCCAGCGAAATACCGGCGCCCACTGCTCCTTGTCCACCTTGTTTCGCGGTGAATTGATTTCCTGCACACCTATGCCCAGTTCTATCGCGCGCGCATAGAGTTGGGTATCGCGCAGACTGGAAATGAAGGGGATATTCAAACTAAATAAAAATCGCTCGAGTGCATGATACATGACGGTATTCTTGCGCACTCGATTTGCCACAACGCCAAGGCGGATCATTTTATTACGCACCTTGCCGGTGGTTAACAATTCCTTGATGAAGTGGGCGGTGGCATGAATATCGATGGGTGAGGGTAGCACCGGGATCAAAACGGTATCGTTCACTTGAAACAACGATGTCAGCTCGCTTATATCGCCTCCGGCCGGTGTATCCATAACTGCTACATCGGTTCCGGGCGGAACGCGTAATTGCCAGGACCGGGTCAGGCGGTGGTCGGAATTTTTTGAAACATCGACACCCTCGATAGTATTGACCGTTTCAGGACGCCGGTTGATCCAGGCCAGCGAAGATCCCTGTGAGTCGTGATCAAACAGGCGCACCTTGAGTCCCTGGCTCGCATAATGCGAAGCAATATTAGAGGCCAGCGTGGTTTTACCACACCCGCCTTTAGCGTTGGTGACCAGGATTCTTAACAAGCCCATAGGAAAAGTCTATGTGTTATTGGGCAAATTTCCATGTTTTTCGCCAAAATATGTCCCTAATATCGACTTAGATCTCACTTTTGGTCGAATTTTTGCTTAATTATTGCTCGAATTAACCAAAATAAGCATTTTTTATACACCACCGTACGGTTTTCCAGGACTATGCAATTACTGCTTCGCATGCCTGGTCAAACGCTTTTTTTTCTTTTGCTGCCCCCCGCCGGGTGGGTTTCGCTTTCCAGCAAAGGGGTTTTTTCCAGATTTCAGCTCGATACGCACTGGCGTTCCCTTCAATTTAAGCCGGTTAATAAAAAAGCCCATCAGGTAACGCCGGTAAGCCTCAGGCAAATGCTCGGTCTTGTTTCCATGTATGACAATGACCGGAGGGTTTTTCCCGCCCTGATGCGCATATCGTAGCTTGATGCGACGACCCCCGTGCAATGGGGGGTTGTGTTTGAATACTGCCTCCTCCAGCAGGTCCGTCAATAATCGTGTATTCATTTCACTGAACGCCGAAGCATAGGCCTGGTCAATCGACACCATCATTTCTCCTACGCCGGTGCCGTGTAAAGCAGAGATATAGTGTTGTGCCGCAAACGAGGCGAATGTCAGGCGGCGTTGCAGGGTCTTTTTATTATATTCGCGTTGCCCGGGCTCCAGGCCATCCCATTTATTCACCGCGATGACCAACGCCCGTCCACTGTTGAGTGCGAATCCTAACAGGGTCAGGTCCTGGTCGGTCAATCCATCGCGCGCATCGATTACCAGAATTACCACATGTGCTTTCTCGATCGCTTCGAGTGCCTTGATTGCACTGAATTTTTCCACCAATTCCTGCACTTTTCCTTTCTTGCGCACACCCGCGGTATCGATCAGCGTGTAATGCTTGCCACGACGTTCGAAGGGTACCGATATGGTGTCCCTGGTGGTTCCCGGCTGGTCGAAAGCAATCACCCTCTCTTCCCCGGCGAGGCGGTTGATCAGGGTTGATTTCCCTACGTTGGGGCGCCCGATTACAGCGATGTCCGGCCCCTCACTCCGGGCGCCTTCAGCCTGCTCTTCAGGATAGGACTCCAGGACTGTTTCAAGCAGGGGGTTAATGCCCTTGCGATGCGAAGCTGAAATTAAATGAAGGCGGGGAAACCCCAAAGCAAAAAAATCGGCCTGCGCCTGTTTCGGATCGATGCCGTCTACCTTATTGATTACCACGAAAGCCGATTTACCCGACTTTCTGAGTAACCCGGCGATCAATTCGTCGCCACTGCTTAAACCATGCTGCGCATCGACCATGAACAGGATTTCATCGGCTTCTTCGAGCGCGAGCAAGGTCTGGCGCGCCATCAGATCGTCCAGATCCTGCTTTTCACCGCCGAGGCCACCGGTATCGACAACGATAAATTTCTTTTTCCCGCGGGCGCCAATGCCATATTGACGATCTCGCGTCAAACCCGGCTCGCTCGCTACGATCGCATCGCGGCTACGGGTCAATACATTAAACAGCGTCGATTTACCGACATTGGGTCGACCGATTAACGCGCCTACCGGGATCATGGCTACTTCTGCATGATTGACGACAGGTATCCGTCACTATCGATCACTACTACCCTGTCCTGCCATATCTGTGGCTGGGCCAGGTAGCGTGTATCGTTGGGTCGAACCCGCCCCCTTAACGCGCCATCGGATTTATCGAACCAGTGTACATAGCCCTCCAGGTCGGCCACGACCAGGCTGTCAC
The DNA here is from genome assembly GCA_048061415.1 of Gammaproteobacteria bacterium. GTDB lineage: Bacteria > Pseudomonadota > Gammaproteobacteria. The sequence continues at coordinate 5,090 of JBGMRM010000025.1, forward strand.
CGACCAGTACCGGAGCCGTGATCTTACGCGCGTGCAAAACCTCCTGCTTCCAGAATGCACTGCCGGTCCTGCGATCGATCGACCATAGATGGCTGTTATCACTGCTGAGATAAAGTGCTTCGTCATCGGCTTCGATAGACTGAAAACTGGAAAATTTACGTGTCCACAGGACATTGCCGTCGAGCGCCTGTATCGCCGCCAGCCTGCCCTGGTAGGAGCTGACATAGATTACACCATCGCGCAGGATAAACTGCCCATCCAGATCGACCAGTCTTTCAATTTCAGTCCGACCGCTCGGATTACTCACCGTGACATCCCAGACCGTGGCGCCATCGGTGCGATTGAATGCCACTAGCTTTCCATCGTCAAACCCACTGTACACCAGGTCTCCCCGCACCAGTGGCTGACTATTTCCTGTCAGCGATAATGCGGGTACGCGCCGCGACACGGCCCACTGTACGCTTCCATCCGCCAGTGATATTGCGGACAGCTTGCCATCCGTGGTACGAACAAAAACCTGCTGTCGATCGATCACAGGGGTTGCTCGGATTTCACCGTTTAACCGGGTTGACCAGCGTAACTCCAGTTCGCGGTCGAGCAGATTATAGGCATTGAGATCCCCGTCCCTTGAGCTTGCCACAAGCACATCTGCATTACCGGCGAGCCCGGTAATCGCCGATAAACCGGTTTCGAATTTCCATTTCACTTTACCGTTTTCGGCGCTGATGCTTTTAATCAGGCCTTCGGTATCGACACTGAAAAACTGATCCTGCACCAGCAGTGGCCTCATATTATACGATGCGGTGTCGATTCCAGCGCCGGTATTAGTCGTCCAACGGACTTTCAGCGGCAATGGCTGTTCGATGTCGGTTAATTCGGCCGGTGGCTCGCTATTATCCTTACTGCTGCACGACAGTACCGACAGGCTCACAAGCAGGATGGTCAATATACGATAAATCATGGCTTAGCCTGTCGCCCCCAGATCGTCGAGTTTTTGTTGCAGGAAGTCCGGATTTGAAGGTCCGGGAACTCCACGTTGAGCCTTGCGATAAGCATCGGCAGCTTCACTTAACTTGCCCTGCCTGGCATAAATATCGCCTCTCAGTTCTTCCACGCCAGCCCTGAACGCGGGTGGAAATGCGACCCCCAGGGTGGTGAGCGCCTGTTCGAGGTCAGATGTCTGTATCTGAATGGCAGCGAGCCTCTTGCGCGCCAGATAACCCATAGGTCGTTGCCCTACTGAGCCTATGACCTGTTCTAATTGCTGCTGTGCCTGGCTATATTCTCCGTTTTCGACAAAACTACGTGCGAGCGCAAACCTGGCCATAATGGCGTACTCGGTGGAAGTATAGTCGGCGAGCAGGGTTTGAGCCTGCTGGCTGACAAGAGCGCTGTCGTTGGCCTCAAGCGCCGTAATCATTTGCGTAAAGTAGCCTGAAGCACGTTCGGCCTCGGCCTCCTTCATATCGACCCAGTAGCGGTAACCAAACAAACCACCGAGACCGATAACAATTCCCACTATCACCGAGCGGCCGTTTTCCTGCCACCATTTCTTCAGTTTTTCGACCTGTTCCTCTTCTGTTTCCATCGATACCTCTAAAAATTAGTTAAAAGCCAGCACCGGTATTACAACAGGCTGGCCAGCTTATTCGACAGCTCTGCCTGCGCGATTTCAATCTGTGGAGACTCTTCACGCAAGAATTTGATACCCACACTAGCGGATTCGATCTCCGCTTCGCCCAGAATCAGCGCCAGTTTAGCACCCGACCTGTCCGCTTTACGCATCTGGCTTTTTAAGCTACCACCACCGGCATGCACGATCATCGACAACTGCGGTAACTGATCGCGCAAACCCTCGGCAAGTTTGTGCGCGACGCGCACCGATCCTTCACCCTGTAATAAAAAATACACATCGCAGTTAGCCTGGCTATGCGCCTGATCCTGGTCGACCAACATCGCGATCAAACGCTCGCATCCCATAGCAAACCCCGCCGCATAGTTAGCACGGCCGCCCAGTTGTTCGACCAGCCCGTCGTATCGTCCACCCGCGCAAACCGTACCCTGGGCGCCCAGCGTATCGGTTACCCATTCAAAAACACTGTGGCTGTAATAATCCAGCCCCCGGACCAGTCTCGGATTGACCTCGTATGAGACCTGCGCATAATCGAGAATATCCCTTAAGGTGGAAAAATGTTCGCTCGATCGCTGGTCGAGGTGATCTTTTAGCACCGGGGCATTTTCGATCAGCACCTGAATGTCCGGATTCTTACTGTCCAGGATGCGTAGCGGGTTAGTTTCCAGCCTTCTTCGACTGTCGTCGTCGAGTGCAGCGTGGTGGTCGCGAAAATAGCCCAACAGCAGGTCACGGTAACGATTCCGGCACTCGCTGCTACCGAGCGTATTAATTTGCAGGTCTATATCCTGAAGGCCCAGTAGTTTCCAGAACCTTGCCGCGAGAAAAATCAACTCGGCCTCTATATCGGCGCCGGCCATTCCGAATGTTTCCGCACCCAACTGATAAAACTGGCGGTAGCGGCCTTTTTGTGGGCGCTCGTGGCGGAACATTGGACCGCCATACCAGAGACGGTGCTGCTGCTCGTTAAACAGGCCATGTTGCAAGCCTGCCCGTACTACACTGGCGGTATTTTCAGGGCGCAGGCTCAGGCTATCTCCATTGCGATCGTCGAAGCTATACATTTCCTTTTCGACGATGTCGGTCACCTCTCCGATAGAGCGCCGGAACAGGGTCGTTTTTTCCAGGACCGGTGTTCGAATCTGGCGGTAGCCGTAAGATTCCGCCAAAGCCCGGTACCCATCTTCCAACTGGTTCCATACGGGCATGTCGGCCGGCAGAATGTCGTGCATTCCGCGAATTACCGGTATCAGTTTTGCCACTGTCAGGGTCCGAGCTTAAGCCTGGCGGTATTATCGTCCCTGATGCGATTGCTCAGGTCGACCTCTTCGTCGTTAAAGGACAGTTCGACGCCGTGTCCATTGCCGAGGAATACGGCAAAAGGCGCCTGCCCGGTAATCTTAACTCTCTGACCCGCTCGAAGGAGGTCATAGGCCAGTTGATAGCCACCGGAGTCTTTGATATCGGCCCAGGTATCCGCATTTACGATGATCACCAATCGATCCGAGCCCGCCGGCGCGAGCCGGGATATCAGCCTGGAGTCTTCTGCACTTTCACTTTTAACGATCTGTTCCAGTTCGATTTTTAAGCTTGCCACTTCTTCCGGCCCTGCGGCGCCGGGGGTGCTTTCGGTCGCCAGTAACCCATCTTCTGCTGGGACGGGGGGTTCGGCTCCTACATCTGTCGAGCCAACGGCGACTGGCTCACTCGTAGCGCCTGCGGCAGCTTCAGTTGGGGCTTCGATTTCTTCCAGCATGGTATCGTCGCCGGCGCCGGATTGAGCCTGGGTATCCGATTGCAAAGCGTCGAGCGAAAATACATCGGCCCTGTTCTGGTTCTTGTTCCACCACCAGACCGCGAGCAATCCAATCAGCACCAAAATAACCAGGAAAGTGGTCCATTTAACGCGCGCATCGTCGGCGGTTATTTCCGCGGCCATAGTGCTGGTGGTGTTAATGGTCGGATCAGCATCCGAGAATGAATCGGTGTACTGCGCGATCATTTCATCCTCGTTTAATAAAACAATCCTCGCGAAGGCGCGCAAATACCCCTTGACGAATATTGGCGCAGTAATGGCATCAAAATCATTGTCCTCGATCGACTGGATAATACTGGTGCTAAGGTGCATTCGATTCGCGATGTCTTCGATCGATAAACCTCTGTCAATGCGCGCAGCCTGCAATCGACCACCAGGGGGTTTCATGGTTCCAGGCATATATTCGCTTTCCTGGGAAGTATCGGAAGGATTCATGTTATTGCGTATTTAACCAGGATTGATATTCGTCCGAATCAGGGAAATCCGACGCTAACTTGTCCGCCAGTTCATCGATACTGGTACTCCTGTTCAGTTCCAGTTCGGTTCTTATGGCGAGCCACAGGCTACCCGCAGTCGGGGCGGCGACCAGATGATAACGATCCAGATAAATCTTTGCCTCGGAAAAATTATTTTCCTCGAATGCCAGTTTTCCCATCGAAATCAATGCCGTTGGAAAGTTATTTCGCGCCGCGAGCGCTTTACGCAGGTATTCGGTCGCCTTTTCCTTCTGGCCTAATTTGAGCTGGCACAGCGCTGCATTGGTGTAGGCAAATTCGGGAGTTTTATACAAAGGGTTTTTCAGCGCCCGTAAAAAATACTTTTCCGATTCGGCTACGCGATTGTTACGGCACAGGAATGTCCCGTAATTATTGGCCGCCTGCGAATTTTTCGGATCCAGCTTTGTGGCCTTTTTGTAATGATATTCAGCCTTGTCTTTTTGTTGCAGGCGGTCCTGTAACATGGCGTAAGCATTATGCGCCGGCGCTGATTTGGGGTTTTGCTTCAATGCCTTGGTTAATTTTTCGCTCGCCAGTACCAGGTTATTTTGTTGCATATATCCTATCCCCAGTTGCACATTAATTGCGCTGGCCCTTACGTTTTTCGATTCACGCGGATCGACGACGACACAGCCAGCCAGGCTCAGAATCATAACTATTAGCAGCCAGCGGCTAGCACGCATGCGAGACACTCCCGATTTGCTCGAGTCCAAGCCGGTATTTTTGGCTGCGCCTGCTGCGGTCCTTAAACTGGCCCACCAATTGGCCGCAGGCGGCATCGATATCGTCGCCCCTGGCCCTGCGCGTTACCGTGACGATGCCCTTGCTCGATACATATTCACGAAAACGATCTATGGTGGTTTTGCCCGAGCATTGGTAAATCGCATGCGGGTAAGGATTAAACGGGATCAGGTTTAACTTGCACGGAATACCGCCTATCAGTTTTGCCAACTCCCGTGCATGGGCGAGACTGTCGTTTACGCCTTTAAGCATCACATATTCAAAGGTAATCTTGCGACCCCGATATCCATCGACATAGGCGTGGCAGGCGTCGAGTAATTCGCGTATCGGGTATTTTCGATTAATCGGCACCAATTGCCCGCGCAGGGCATCGTTTGGCGCGTGTAACGAAACCGCCAAAGAAACATCGGTTAGCTGGTTTAATTTTTTCATCGCGGGTACCACACCGGCGGTACTGATCGTCACCCGTCGTTTGCTCAACGCGTAAGCATGATCGTCGCACATCATATCGACGGCGCCCATCACAGCATCGAAATTCAACAGCGGTTCACCCATGCCCATCATCACCACGTTGGTGACGCCCCGCTCGTTGCCGTCGCGTAACAGGCTGTGATGGACGAGATGCAATTGCGCGATGATTTCCGCAGTGGTCAAATTACGGTTAAATCCCTGTTTCGCGGTCGAGCAAAAACTGCAGTTCAAGGTGCACCCGACCTGCGAAGAAATACATAATGTAGTGCGAGATTTCTCCGGTATCAACACGCACTCGATCGCATTTTCGGCGCCATCGACGCTCAGCAACCATTTCCTCGTGCCATCGGTGGATTTTTGCACGCCGCCGATTCGGGGGAATTCGATACAGGTTTTCAGGCTCAGCATTTCGCGTAAGGCTTTCGACATATCGGTCATTTGCGCGAAATCGGTCACACCCCGCTGATGCACCCACTGCATCAATTGTTTGGCGCGAAACGGCTTTTCACCTATTCCAGTGAAAAATGACTCCAGGC
>JBGMRM010000026.1:0-10699 GCA_048061415.1 Gammaproteobacteria bacterium
CGACGAATTTTGATCTCCAATCTACTTCGTCCAGAATAAATCAGAGGTTCCCTAACCTGGTTTTCAGCGCTTCGATCACCTGTTCGCTGTCCGATCCCTGAATGCTTAACAGCAAACCCTCGTCACGATAGAAATGAACCAGGGGCGCCGTTTGCTCTAAATAAACCTCCAGTCGATTAGAGATCGCTTCTTCGGTTTCGTCGTCACGTTGGACGATATCACCACCACAAACGTCGCAAATGCCCTCTACTTTCGGAGGCTTCGATTTTACGTTATAAATTTCACCGCACTGGGTGCAGGTGCGACGGGTCGTTAATCGGTCGATGATAACGTCCCGGGCGATGACCAGTTCGAGTGCACAATCGAGCTTTTCGCCCATTTTATCGAGCAGAATCTTAAGCGCCTCTGCCTGCGGAATCGTGCGTGGAAATCCGTCGAGCAAAAATCCAGCCTTGCAGTCATCCTGTTTCAGGCGCTCCTCCATGATGCCCATAATCAGGTCGTCGGTTACCAGGCCGCCAGCCTTCATCGTCGCCTCGGCCTGCTTGCCGAGTTCGGTTCCCTCGGCAACAGCGGCGCGCAGGATATCGCCGGTCGAAATTTGTACCGAACCGTCGAGTTGATTCAAAACTTTCGCTATGGTGCCTTTCCCAGCGCCGGGGGGACCTAACAGAACAATTTTCATAAGATAGCCTCGTTATACCTGAATAAGGGCATTCTCCGGTTTTAAAGCAGGATGGCAAATCGGAATTCTTAATACCTGGGAATGCCGGACTTATTCGAAGCCTCCCTGGGTATGGTTACCGTTACAGGTGATGGTCAGTTTACGCCGGTGCGGGTGGGTCCTGTGCTCCCATAAAAATATACCCTGCCAGGTTCCCAGTGCCAGGGCGCCATCGCAAATTGGGATGCTGATTTCGCTTTGGGTGAGCACCGAGCGAATATGGGCCGACATGTCGTCGGGCCCTTCCTGATCGTGCAGGTAATTCGGGTCGCCGTCGAGCACCAGCCTGGACAGGTAGTTTTCCAGATCCCTGCGAACGGCGCTATCGGCATTTTCAGTGATAATCAGCGATGCGCTGGTATGGTGAATAAACACATGGCAAAGCCCGGTGTTAATGCCCGATTTCCTGACCAGTTGTCCTATCTCAGCGGTAACGTCGATCGTTGCGCGTCCGGGCGTTTGAATATTGAGCTGATATTGTCCAGTCATTGAGTTATTTTCGATTGGGATCGACCTTAGGGCGCCTCAAATCAGGTCGTAACCAGCGATATCGATTGATCTTTCTTCGAGTCGTCGATCTCGGGCGTCAGGATGGTCGGTAACGCCAGTGCGTCGCTGGCGCCGGGGTAATCGAGCGTGAAATGCAAGCCCCGGCTTTCTTTTCGCTGCATCGCGGAACGGATGATCAAATCAGCCACCATGACCAGGTTTCGTAGCTCTAACAGGTCGGCCGATACCTTGTAGTTGCCGTAGTATTCATTGATTTCCCGTTTCAGTAAGCTCGTCCGGTTAAGCGCCCGCTCAAGGCGCTTGTTGGTACGCACTATGCCCACGTAATCCCACATAAAGCGGCGTAATTCATCCCAGTTGTGGGCGACTACAATATCTTCGTCCGAATCGGTTACCTGTGATTCATCCCAGCGTTTCAGGGGTTGCGGGTCGATTCCGGAGATTAAATTGTCGGCAATATGCTGGGCCGCCGAGCGGGCAAACACGAGGCATTCGAGCAGGGAATTACTGGCCATTCGATTGGCGCCGTGCAAACCAGAATAGCTGGCTTCCCCCACCGCGTAGAGGTCATCGATGTCGGTTAGTCCACTGGTATCGATCATGATACCCCCACAGGTATAGTGTGCAGCCGGTACGACCGGTATCGGTTCGCTGGTGATATCGATATCGAATTCCCGGCAGCGTCGGTAAATCGTCGGAAAGTGGGATTTAATGAAGGCCCGGCTCTTATGGCTGATATCGAGATAGACGCAGTCGCTGCCGAGGCGCTTCATTTCATGATCGATTGCCCTGGCCACTATGTCCCGGGGCGCCAGTTCGGCGCGCTCGTCGAAGCGCTGCATAAATCTTTCGCCATTCGGTAGCAACAGGACACCGCCTTCACCCCTGATAGCCTCGGTAACCAGGAAGGATTTGGCATCCTGATGGTAGAGACAGGTCGGATGAAACTGGATGAATTCCATGTTGGCGACACGGCATCCAGCACGCCAGGCCATCGCGATGCCGTCTCCGGTCGAGCCATCGGGATTGGTGGTATAAAGGTAAACCTTGCTGGCACCGCCCGTCGCGAGTATTGTTTTTTGCGCGGAAAACACGTCGACATGATGGTCCTTGCGGTTGAATGCATACAGACCCTGGCAGCGGCCGGCGTCGCAAATCAGGTCGATAGCCAGATGGTGCTCAAAATTTCGAATATTACTGTATTCGTGCAAATGCGCCTGCAGAGTTTGCTGCAGGGCCTTGCCGGTGGCATCCGCCGCATGCACCACCCGGCGTTTGCTGTGGCCACCCTCTCGGGTCAGATGATAACCGCTTTTACTGACTTCCTGTCGATCTCTGGTAAATGGCATGCCAAGCTTAGACAACCATTGAATACATTCGCTACCTCTGGCTGCGGTAAAATTCACCACGTCCGGGTCGCAAAGCCCGGCGCCGGCTGCTACCGTATCCTGAACGTGCTGTGCGACGCTGTCATCGGGTTCGAGTACGGCTGAAATTCCACCCTGGGCGAAATAGCTCGCGTATTGTTCGAAACTGGTTTTGGCCAGAATGGCAATCGAAGCGGTTTTCGGCAGGTTAAGCGCGACCGTGAGCCCGGCGGCGCCGGAACCGACGATTATGACGTCAAAATTAAATTGCCTGCTCATATATCTACGAAATGGTCCAGGAATACAGGTTATAGCGAATATCCTCCAAACTCAAAGAAAATTGTGAGTAGAAGCAGCGATTAGTTCAATTTTGCGACTTTTCGCCTAAACTATTTACTATATAATTAGTCATTATTCCCGGCGCTGGGATGGTTGAGTAGCTCCAGGCATCGAAGCAGGAATTTTTCCATCTTCGGCGCCAGTTGCTGTGTAAAAAATTATAACTAAGGATTATTAATGGGGACAAATCTGCTTGATGCAGAACTGGTAAAGCGAGTACAAAATGGAGATAAAGCTGCTTTTGATATTTTAGTGCAGAAATATCAACACAAGGTGGTCAATTTGATTTCTAGATTTGTGTCTGACCAGACGGAGTGCTACGACATCGCGCAGGATGCTTTTATTAAGGCTTACCGTGCGATAGGTAACTTCAGGGGTGATAGTCAGTTTTATACCTGGCTTTATCGTATAGCCGCGAACACTGCAAAGAACCATCTCGCTTCCAGGGCTCGGAAATCACCGATGTATTCGGTGGATGTGGATGATGCGGAGCATTTTGAAGGTGAATCGGGGTTAAAAGAGTATTCAAATCCGGAAAATATGTTGCTCACGGAGGAGATTAAAGAAACGATTTTTCGGGCCATTGAAGCATTGCCGGATGACCTGAAATCGGCGATTACACTGCGCGAATTAGAGGGATTGAGCTATGAGGAGATCGCAGAAGTCATGGATTGCCCGATTGGCACCGTTCGCTCGCGAATTTTTCGTGCTCGTGATGCAATTGATAGGGAACTTAGACCCCTGTTAGAGTGACTAACTTAGTTAGCTAAGATTTAGCGATGAGCGATGATTATGAACGAACAGAGCAAAATTTCCATCCTGCTGGATGAATTTTCCGGCGACGAGCAGAGCAATGCCGCGCTAAACGAAGTTCTGGGCGATGTAAACCTGCAAAATTGCCTGCACCGCTACCAAATGATCGGTGAGGCCATGCGCCACGAATTACCTGAACGCATTGATACCGAGTTCAGTGCTGGCGTTATCGCCAAAATCGATCAGCTTAAAACTCCCGCGGGTTCGATCCAGAGAATCGGCCGCTCTAAAGGCAAACGAACATTTTGGGCATGGACTTATCTGAAGCCGGTAGCAGGCATGGCAGTCGCGGCATCGGTCGCAATCGTGTCCGTCACGCTTTGGCAATCGGTCAATGTGGGCCCTCAACAGGGGCAGATAAAGGATCAGGTGGCGAATGTCGATCAGCAGAAGGTTCAACAGCTGGTTAATCAACCGGTGCAACTTGGCGCCGTCACGGTTTCGACCAGGATAAATGAGGGTATGCGTTGGAAAGCGATTGAAAACGCACCCGAGTTGCAAACAAAAATGAATGCTTACCTGGTGAATCACACCGAGTATTCTAATTCGATGCTGGGTCTGATTCCACAGGCCCGGGTCGCCGCGTTTGACGCGGAGTAGTAACTGGAAGGTCTATAAATTGAATTCTACGCCCAAAAATCTATTTCTGCTGCTGGTGTTGCTGGCAGGTGTCGGACAGGCATCTGCGAACCCTGCGATGGAGTGGATTGAAAAAATGGCCGACTCAATGCGTAACCTGAGTTATAAGGGCAATTTTGTATACCTGCACGAAAACCAGCTCGAAAGTATGTCGATTCTTCATATAAAAGATGACTCCGGCGAAAAAGAAAGGTTGCTTTCATTAAATGGGGAAGCGCGCGCAGTATATCGTGACAATAAAAATCTCACCTGTATTTGGCCGGACAGCCGAAAAATCATAGTTGATAATTCGCGTCAAAATCCCTTTTCACCACTTTTTATTCCAGAAGACATAGCCAGAATCAGCAAATATTACGATATGAGCCTGGCTGAGGGTGACCGCATTGCCGGTCAGGAATCGGTATTGGTAAAAATAAAACCCAAAGATCGATTTCGCTATGGGCTCAACTTATGGATCAATTCGAGTAATGGTCTATTGCTGCAATCAAATCTGATCGACGAGCGCGGCGAAGTGATAGAAAAGGTGATGTTTACCAATCTCGAATTATTGAGCGAAAGTGAACAATTACAATCGATCGTTATGCCGGTACTCGATGGCAGTTTTTCGCTGATTCGATATCACAATGGCGTTGCATCGGGAAACCAGGAAGCCGATATGACCTGGAAATTTTCCAACGTGCCCGATGGTTTTTGGCAGCAATCGGCGATAAAAAGAAGGATTCCTGAAACCGGTCGCTTTATTCAACAGATGGTTTATACCGATGGGCTGGCATCCTTGTCGGTATTTATAGAAAAGCAAACTTCGCAAACTCCTCAGGGTGAGACTTCAATGGGAGCAGTCAACGGATTTATCCGCATAGTAAACGATTACTCCGTGACCGCAATCGGTGAAGTTCCCACGGCTACGCTGAAACAGGTGGTGGAGTCGGTTAGCTTCCAGCAACCCTGATCTTAGTCTCAATACTCGCCATATATTGACAAATTTAACCGAAGGGTTAATTTTACGTCGATGCTGGCTGTAAAAAGCACTATAATTTCTGCATGATTAAAGAACAGGCTACCGTGACCGGGCTCGATGGGAATATGGCCGTGGTGGAGATGCAGCGCCAGGGTATCTGTGGTCACTGCGAACTCAATAAAGGTTGCGGTACCGGCGCCATTGGTCGCTTACTGGGTCACCGAAGTAAACCGTTAATGATTGAAAACCACCATGCCTTAAAACCTGGAGACAGCCTTACATTGGGGTTATCGGACAAGTTTTTTTTACAGGCCAGCCTGTTGATTTATGGCCTGCCTTTACTCGGATTGATTATCGGTGGACTGCTGGCACAGTCGATTCTTGGTCTGTCCGAAATATTGGTATTCGTTTTCGCGGCGACGGGGTTTATGGCGGGCTTTCGATACTCGGCCAGGATAGCGGGGAATCGTTATCTTCATCGGTTTCACCCGAAAATTCTTGAAGTCCGCGGTGAACCGGGAGATGGATTTTAGGTCTTAACTGAGTAATAAATTAACTACTTTTCAGGAATGAGAAAATGAAATACCAAATCAATTATATCTATCGTTTTATCGTAGTGCTGCTGTTGACTGTTCCATTGGTAACGCAAGCAGCGGGACTGCCAGATTTTACCGGAATCGTCGATAATGCGAAAAATTCTGTCGTTAATATCAGCACTAAAATCAAAGCACGCAAAAGTAAATCCGCCGAAGGTCCCGAAATTCCCAATTTGCCTGAAGGTTCTCCTTTTGGAGAATTGTTTGACAAGTTTTTCAATCATGAAAATCCAGGTGAAAGCCAACGCGACTCTCAGTCTTTGGGCTCAGGATTCATTATTTCGGAGGATGGATATATCCTCACCAACCACCATGTCATCGCTGGCGCCGACGAAGTCATCGTTCGTCTCGCTAATCGCGAAGAATATGTGGCCAGAATAGTCGGTTCGGACAAGGCCTCCGACATCGCTTTGCTGAAGGTAGAAGCCGAGGGTTTGCCGGTGTTAAAGTTTGGTGATTCGGACAAGTTAAAGGTTGGTGAATGGGTGCTCGCTATCGGATCGCCTTTCGGATTCGATTACTCGGTAACCGCCGGAATTGTCAGCGCCAAGGGTCGCGCCCTGCCTAACGATAACTATGTCCCCTTTATCCAGACCGATGTTGCCATTAACCCCGGTAACTCGGGTGGCCCACTGTTTAATCTCGACGGTGAAGTAGTGGGAATCAATTCGCAGATTTACAGCCGTACGGGCAGTTTCATAGGCCTGTCTTTTGCCATACCCATTGAAATGGCGGTAGATGTGGCCATGCAAATTAAGGATAACGGACGCGTATCACGCGGATGGCTCGGCGTTTTAATTCAGGAGGTTACCCGGGAGCTGGCTGAATCTTTCGGTATGGATAGTCCCCAGGGCGCACTGGTTGCCAAAGTGTTAGATGACAGTCCGGCCGAGGAGGCGGGATTGCAGGTGGGCGACGTTATCGTTGAGTTCAATGGCAAGAAAGTCATGCGCTCAAGCAGCCTGCCACCCTTGGTTGGTCGTTCTGCGGTCGGTAGGAATGCAAAAGTTACGATTATCCGTGACCGTTCGCGCCAGCAGATCAAGGTCAAAATCGCCGAGTTGCCCACCGCGATAAAACAGGCATCCTTCACCCCTGAGAAAGATAAAGAGCCGCGCGAAAATTCCGCACTTGGCATGAGCGTAATCGATTTGTCAAAATCAGCACAGAAAAACCTCAAAATACAGTCCGGGGTTCAGGTTACCGAGGTTGACAAAAACGGTGCAGCCCGGGAAGCGGGCATTCAAAAAGGCGACGTGATAACCATGATTGATAATCAGGGGATTGAATCGGTAGATGATTTTGAATCGATTACCGGTAAGCTTAAGGAAAACAAGTCGGTGGCCATGTTGGTGCAGAGGCGATCTGGACCGGTATTTCTGGCTATTCGTCCAGAAGATTCCTGATGACATGTTGAGCGAGTGCTAGCCAGGCTTAACTTTTATTATCGCGAGAATTGTCACCTGTGTGATGCGATGCTCAAGGCGCTTGTGGTCTTCGACCGCGACACACGGGCTATCAGCTGGCGAGAAATCGACATCGATCGGGATATTGAATTGATACGCCGCTATGACACCGAGGTTCCTGTTCTTTGTTTAGGAGAACAGGAAATCTGTCATCACTTCTTCGATGAAAAAGCCTTAACAGCCGCATTAAATTAATTTTCGCCTGGGACCGCCCTGCGTTGCGCAGGAAATTTTGCCTAAAGCAATCGAAATTGATTCCCTGCACCACTCCGCAGGCAAGGCTTTTTCAAACCTTTCCCCGAAGGGTGGCGCCCGGAAGTTTTCTTTTGCGCCATTTTACTGTTGATTTCAGGTAGATTCCCGTAAACTTCGCGGGTTTTTATCGAGCATAGCCACCCGCCTGGGGATAAATTCATCGATGCAGATGAAGCACAAACGAAATTTTTCCATCATAGCCCATATCGATCATGGTAAGTCGACCCTGGCTGACCGATTCATCCAGCTGTGCGGTGGTCTCAGTGAGCGAGAGATGGAAAGTCAGGTACTGGATTCGATGGATCTCGAGCGAGAACGCGGTATTACTATCAAGGCGCAAAGCGTCTCGCTTGAATACCAGGCCAGAGACGGTCAGTGGTATACGCTCAATTTTATCGATACCCCGGGACACGTCGATTTTTCCTATGAAGTATCGCGCTCGCTCGCTGCCTGCGAAGGAGCACTGCTGATAGTCGACGCATCGCAGGGTGTGGAGGCGCAAAGTGTGGCGAATTGTTATACTGCGATCGATTTGAATCTGGATGTGATTCCAGTACTTAACAAGATAGATTTGCCCGCTGCCGATCCCGACAGGGTCAAGCAGGAAATCGAAGAAATCATCGGTCTGGATGCCTCCAGGGCTATCGAAGTGAGCGCGAAAACCGGAGAAGGCGTCGATCAACTCCTCAATCAGATAATCGAACTGATTCCCCCACCCGGAGGCTCCCCGACTAACCCGACCCAGGCGTTGGTTATCGATTCCTGGTTCGACAGCTATGTCGGCGTCAACACGCTGGTCAGGGTGATGGAAGGTAGTATTCGACCAAAACAGAAAATACGCATGATGTCGAGCGGGCGCGAATATATGGTTGAAAAAGTCGGCGTTTTTACCCCCAAACGGAAAATAACCGAACAATTACAGGCAGGCGATGTCGGATTTATTATATCAGGCATTAAGGATATTGAATCGGCCAAAGTGGGCGATACAATAACGCTGAGCCAGGATCCAGCCGATCAGCCACTGGAAGGTTTTAAGGAAATTCAGCCAAGAGTTTTTGCCGGCCTGTTTCCAATCAATACGGACGACTATGAGAATTGTCGGGAGGCGCTTAAGAAACTGAAATTAAACGACGCCGCCTTACAGTTTGAGCCCGAGACATCACAGGCGCTTGGATTTGGTTTTCGTTGCGGATTCCTGGGTTTGCTGCACATGGAGATAGTGCAGGAACGTCTGGAGCGTGAATACGATCTTGACCTGATCACCACAGCGCCGACCGTTATTTATAAGGTAGTCACCACTGCGGGCGAAGTGATAGAGATTCATAATCCCGCCGACCTGCCTGCGGTGAATAATATCAGTGAGATCAGGGAGCCTATAATACAGGCTAATATTCTGCTGCCAGAGGATTATATCGGCGCGGTGATTTCGTTATGCATCGAAAAGCGCGGCACTCAAAAAGACATGCAGTATCTGGGAAAGCAGGTTTCCCTGGTATTTGAACTACCACTTAGCGAAGTAGTGCTCGACTTTTTCGACCGTTTGAAATCGGTAAGCCGGGGCTATGCATCGTTCGATTATGAATTACTGCGATTCGACGCGGCTAACCTGGTAAAACTGGATGTACTGATCAATGGCGAGAAAGTGGATGCCCTGTCTTTGATCGTACACCGTAGTAATGCAGACTACCGAGGCCGAGAACTAGCCGCTAAAATGAAAGAGCTGATACCGAGGCAAATGTTCGATGTCGCGATACAGGCGGCTATAGGCTCCAATATTATTGCACGTACCAATGTTAAGGCCCTGCGCAAGAATGTCACCGCCAAATGCTATGGTGGAGACGTAACGCGCAAACGGAAATTGCTGGAAAAACAGAAAGCGGGTAAAAAGCGTATGAAGCAGGTCGGTAGAGTAGATATTCCACAGGATGCTTTTCTTGCGGTGTTAAAAGTTGACAGTTAGGCTCCAGATAGAGGTTACGATCGAATGACCTATTTTGATTTTGAATTTTTTTTGGTGGTGGCAACGGCGATCTCTGGATTAGTCTGGTTAATCGATGTGGTGTTTTTTGCCAAAGCGCGCAAGCAGGCTGGCGTCGGCAAAACACTTCAGGAACCTATTTTACTGGAGTACTCCAAGTCATTTTTTCCGGTTCTGCTCGCGGTGCTCGTTCTTCGTTCGCTGCTGTTTGAACCTTTTCGTATTCCGTCTGGTTCGATGATGCCGTCTCTACTGGTTGGCGATTTTATACTGGTGAATAAATTTGCCTACGGCCTGAGGCTACCCGTTACCAATACCCGAATTACCTGGGGTGAAAAGCCGAAGCGTGGTGACGTGGTGGTATTTCGTTATCCGGAAGATGAATCGCTGGACTATATTAAGCGTATTATTGGTTTGCCGGGAGATCATGTTAGTTACTATAATCGTCGCCTGACAGTCAATGGTAAACCACTCGATATAAAATTTGATCGCAAATATGAAGGCCTCGGAGACCGCAATAATATGGTCGGAAGTAGTGGTTGTGATAGAGTAGGTGCCAAATGCGAGGTGTATAAGGAAAATAACGGTTCGACCAGCTATACGGTGATGACAAACCCCGATGTGGGGTTCTCTTTCGATGGCGAGTTATTCGTGCCCGAGGGCCAGTATTTTGTTATGGGGGATAACCGGGATCACAGCAACGACAGTCGGTACTGGGGTTTCGTGCCTAAGAAAAATTTCGTTGGAAAGGCTATTATGATATGGATGCACTGGGACTGGCGTAGTGGAGGGAGTGGCCTGGATTTTTCCAGAATAGGGAATCGGATATCAGATTGAGGTAATCATATGAAAACTATGAAAATCACAAGACATCGACAGAAGGGTCTGTCCGGCGTCGGCTGGCTCGCTTTGGCCGGTATTTTTGGCCTCCTCATCGTTTCCGGCATCAGGGTGTTTCCGCTATTTCTGGAGAATTATACCATCAAGACGGTGCTCACTTCGGTTCAGGGAGACGCCCGGGTTGACCCCAAGTCCAGGCGTGCGATCTGGGATG
>JBGMRM010000027.1:0-6978 GCA_048061415.1 Gammaproteobacteria bacterium
TTCTTAAACGGTAAAATAGACCTCACCCAGGCCGAAGCGATAGCCGACCTGATAGAATCGGGTAGCCGCGCGGCGGCGAAGGCCGCGATTCGATCGCTCGAAGGCCAGTTTTCCACGCTGATTTATCAATTGCGGGATGAAATCATCGAGTTGCGGGCTTATATCGAGGCGGCGCTCGATTTTGCCGAGGAAGAAATCGATTTCCTCGCCGATGCAAACCTCGGTGACCGGCTCGATGCATGCCTGACGGACCTCGAAGCAATACTGTCGCAGGCGGAACACGGCCGCGTACTAAACGAGGGCCTAAATGTTACGCTTGCCGGACTGCCTAACGCAGGGAAATCGAGTCTGCTCAATTATCTGGCGGGTTACGATGCGGCGATAGTGACCGAAGTTCCCGGTACCACGCGCGACGTGATACGCGAACATATTTCCCTGAAGGGTATCCCGCTGCATATTCACGACACTGCAGGTCTGCGGGACTCGGATCACCCGGTGGAGAAAGAGGGGATTAGAAGGGCGTGGCAGGAAATCGGCAAGGCCGATACGGTTTTGTTGCTGGTCGACGCCCTGGTCGGGCTCACAACGGAAGACCGTGACATAATCGAGCGACTCAAAACGAGTAATTACCACCTGGTCTACAGCAAGCGGGACCTGTTGAGCAGCGCGCCTGATACTGGGAGTAACGCGCTCTATATTTCGACCCATACCGGCGAAGGCATGGAAGAGCTGGTCGCGCTCATCACCGGCGATACATCCGACTATAATCAGGATAACCGCACCATCATGGCGCGGCGGCGGCACGTCGATGCACTGATCAGGGCGCGCGATAGCCTGAATCAGGCGCGAGAAATATTTATTGAATCCTGTGCAGGAGAATTGATAGCCGAGGAGCTGCGTAAAACCCAACTGCATCTAAATGAAATCACGGGAGAATTCTCAACAGAGGATCTGCTGGGGAGAATTTTTTCCCATTTTTGCGTGGGGAAATAGCGCTTTATCAAATGCCGGTTATCGCCCTGTCACGTCAGGGAGACCAATTGCGTCGCGATAGCAGCATATTGCGAAAAAACCCAGGATCCTTCACAAAGGTGAGTTCTCCACTAGCGGGATAGGTCCTGTCGTAAAGGCGTGACAACCAGAATCGCAGCGCGGCGGCGCGCAGCATCACCGGCAGGGCTTCACGCTCCTGGTCGTGCATTGGTCTGATTCGGTGGTATGCCTCAGTGAGCGCATCGACCTTTTCCTGATCGAGTTCACCGCCCGCGCGAATACACCAGTCGTTAATCGCCACCCCCAGATCGAACACTAGAATATCGTGGCAGGCATAGTCAAAGTCGATGATGCCGCCGATTGAATCTCCGTCGAATAGCACATTGTCGTGAAAAAGGTCGGCATGCAATGTGCCGTTGGGCAGGCTGGCAAGCGGCAATTTCCGGTAAAGATGGATTTCATCCGCAAGCAGGCGCCTGTCGGCATCGCCCATAAATTTACCGAGCCTGCCTGGCATGGAATTCCACCAGACTAAGCCCCTGGGGTTTGAGCGTCGGGCTTTATAATCCCTGCCCGCGAGGTGAAAACGCGCCAGTTCGGCACCGATTTGCGCACATTGCCCGATCGACGGGCTTTTGCAAACCTCACCCGGCACCTTGCGAACAATCGCGGCCGGACGACCGTTTAAATCGGAGGAAAAACACCGCTTGCGATCCTTTTCCGGAGCGGCACAACGCACCCCTTTTTCGGCAAGATGGTGCTGCAAACCAAGGATGTAGTCGACCTCCCGACCACCGATATGCTCGAACAGGGTGAGTATGAAATCGCCCGAAGCTGTGGTTACAGCGTAATTGGTATTGGTAATTCCGGCGCTTATACCACGGTGCTCGATCAGCGTGCCGATTGCGTAGCGATGCAGAAAAGCCTCGAGCTGCACTTTACTAACGGGTGTATAAACAGACACGAATCAGGTTTATTCGGGAAGTTGGTGCAGATGAGTGGGAAGCAATTACAGCTGTGATATTATCGGTTGGGAGAAGTTTACAGGTCTATCCGGGGGCTGATCGTGCCGGCATTGTAGCGCAACCACATGACTAATGAGAATCAAAAAAAACTGGTATTAATCGACGGTAGCTCCTATCTATTCAGGGCCTACCATGGGTTACCGCCACTGAGCCATAATGGTGAACCGACCGGCGCTATCTATGGCGTACTGAATATGCTGCGCAAACTGATTGCCGATGAGCAACCGGATAACATCGCGGTCGTGTTCGACGCCAAGGGTAAAACTTTCCGCAACGATATTTATCCCGAGTACAAGGCAACCCGGCCGCCGATGCCGGACGATTTGCGTGTTCAAATCGAGCCACTGCACCAGATTATCAGGGCGCTCGGTCTGCCGCTGGTGGTCATCGTCGGCGTCGAGGCCGACGATGTGATCGGCACGCTGAGTGTCGAAGCTTCGCGGCGCGGGTATAGCGTATTGATATCGACCGGTGACAAGGATATGGCGCAACTGGTGAATGCCGACGTGCGCCTGATCAATACGATGAATAACCACCTCATGACCGAAGCCACGGTACCCGAAAAATTCCAGGTTAAACCGGGCCAGATAATCGATTACCTCGCGTTGATGGGCGACAGTTCCGACAACATACCAGGCGTGCCAAAGGTGGGGCCCAAAACAGCGAGCAAATGGCTGGCGCAATACGGAGATCTACAGGGCGTAATGGATCACGCGCAGGAAATCAAGGGTAAGGTGGGCGAAAACCTGCGAGCCTCACTCGAATTTTTGCCGATGTCCTATCGGCTGGCGACGATCAAACTCGACTGCGATACCGGCCTCGAAATCGAAGACCTGGTTCAGGGTGAAGCCGATACTGCGGCGCTGGCGGACTATTATCGGCAGTTTGGATTTACCCGCTGGTACGATGCGCTGACATCAGATACGCCTGCCCCGACATCGGCGGGTGACGAAGCCCCGAGACCCGAATACGAATGTGTTTTGAGCATGGAGCGCTTCGAATTCTGGCTGGATAGTTTGAGCAAATCTTCGCAGTTTGCGATCGATACCGAAACCACCAGCATCGACTATATGCTCGCCAAGCTGGTGGGTATTTCATTGTGTATAGAGCCAGGACAGGCCTGTTATATTCCGCTCGCACACAGCTATGCCGGTGTGCCGGCGTTACTGGATAAACAGCAGGTGCTCGCAAGCCTGAAACCGATTCTGGAAAACCCGTCGATCAGCAAGATTGGTCAGAACATCAAGTACGACGCGCATATTTTCATCGGCGAGGGTATTGACCTGCAGGGCATTGCAGAAGATACGATGCTGCAATCCTACGTGCTCAATTCGACCGCGACGCGGCACAACATGGATGATCTGGCAAAGTATTACCTGAAGCGCGATACCGTCCATTTCGAGGATATCGCGGGCAAGGGCGCAAAACAGGTCACCTTCGACCAGATAGAGCTTTCAGAGGCCACCGACTATGCCGCCGAGGATGCCGATATCACCTTGCAGTTACACGAGTACCTGAGCCCGCTTTTGCAGCAGGACGGGCGGCTCAACGATGTCTATCGCGATATCGAAATGCCGTTGGTCGAGGTATTGCTCAAACTCGAACAGAACGGCGTGCTGGTCGACCCCTCCCTGCTGCAAAAACAGGCTGTAGAGGTAGACCGGCAACTCGGCGAGATAGAAACCAGCGTTTACGCCAAAGCGGGTGAGGTATTCAACCTCAGCTCACCCAAACAAATCCAGGCGATTCTGTACGATAAACTGGAATTACCGATCCTGCGAAAAACACCCAAAGGCCAGCCTTCCACGGCCGAAGACGTGCTAGAAGAACTGGCGCTCAATTACGAGATTCCAGCGCTGATTCTCGAGCACCGCGGGTTAAACAAGCTGAAAACCACCTATATCGATAAATTACCGCTGGAAATCGACCTGCGTACCGGGCGGGTCCACACGTCGTATCAGCAGGCGGTCGCATCGACCGGGCGCCTCTCTTCGACCAGTCCTAATTTGCAGAATATTCCGATTCGAACGGCGCAGGGAAGGCGCATCCGCGAGGCGTTTATTGCCGCTTCGGGCAAGCGTATCCTGGCGCTGGACTACTCGCAAATCGAGTTGCGTATCATGGCGCACCTATCGGGGGACGAAAGCCTGCTGAGGGCATTTGAACTTCGCCAGGATGTCCACCGGGCCACCGCAGCGGAGGTATTCGGCGGGGCGCTGGATCAGGTGAGCGACGACCAGCGGCGCGCTGCCAAGGCGATCAATTTTGGCCTGATTTACGGCATGTCCGCATTCGGGCTCGGCAAGCAATTGAACATCGGCCGAAAAGAGGCGCAGCAATACGTCGATACCTATTTCGAACGTTATCCGGGCGTGCGCCGCTATATGGAAGAAACCAAACAACTGGCCCGTGACCAGGGATATGTCGAAACTGTTTTTGGCCGCCGCCTCTATCTACCCGATATCAATGCCCGTAACGCGGTGCAGCGCCAGTATGCCGAACGCACCGCGATCAACGCACCGATGCAGGGCAGCGCAGCCGACATCATCAAGCGTGCGATGATCCACGTGCACCGGTGGTTAATCGACGATGGCGATCGTGTGAAAATGATCATGCAGGTACACGATGAGCTGGTATTCGAAGTCCCCGAGGACGATGTCGAGCGCACCCGGCAGGCAGTAGCCGAGTTGATGACGCAGGCCGCTACGCTGTCGGTAGCACTCGAAGTCGACGCCGGCGTAGGCAAAAACTGGCACGAAGCGCATTAGCGGGCCAACCGGCAAATTGCACTCTGGCCAGGCCCGGCCAGCGTGGCCGGTAAAGGCTCCAGATAGAATTTGTAGCGCCCAGAAAATACCCTGGAAAATTTGTGAAAATGAGCTATAAACAGGGGAGGCAGAAGGAACTTTCTGCCGAGAGGAAAGTCTATGTTTAGCGCTATAGCCCAGCGCGATGTCCGTTCTCCCTCCTATGAGCGGACGATGATCCGGATACCCCATCCGGTTCAAACGTTTGACCCTGGTAGTTTACTGCCAGGGTTTTTTATTATTCAGGGCGTTATACAGACCAGGCTACATAAAATCAAGCCATTCCCCACACTTGCGTTCCAGTTGATCGAGTCCTTCGAGGGTTAAAGCTGACAGGCTGGAAACACTATGACCAGTGTTACCCAGCCGCTCCTGTGCCTGTTCGATAGCACTATTGACCGCGGAACGGGGAAGCTTGTCTGCTTTGGTCAGCAGGATATGTAATGCAAGACTGGAGCCCACCATATCGATCAGTGTCTGGTCAGAGTTGGAGATACCCCGGCGTATATCTACTACGATGACAAGGCCGCGTAATGCGCCTCGCCGCAGCAAAAATGTTGACAGCACCTGGTCCCAGTGGCTGCGCAATTTTTTCGATACTTTGGCAAAGCCGTAGCCAGGCAAATCAACCAGTTTTCTCTGCCCATCCAGGGCAAAGAAATTGATGAGCTGCGTGCGCCCAGGCGTTTTGCTGGTCTTACACAGCTTGTGTTGTCGCGTGAGGCAATTGATAGCGGTAGACTTACCGGCATTGGAGCGGCCCGCGAAAGCGACCTCGACACCATGATCGGGTGGTAATTGCGATAACTCGAATGCGCTGGTTAGAAACCGCGTCTGTTGAAATAGCTTCGCCACAGGTTTTATTTTTACTCCAGTTGAATGCGGGGCTGGTGTATGATATACATTCTGCGGCTTAATTTCCCTATCCGTATCGTCTCAGGAGGCACAATGAAACTACGTCATATTGGAGCTATTTTAATAGGATTATCCAGTTTAACGTCTTTCGCGCTGCTGGCAGGTAGCGACGAAGCAGGCAAAATAAAGAGCGCCCTGTGCGCTGGTTGCCATGGGGTGGATGGTAATAGTGTCGCCGGAACCTGGCCTGTTCTCGCGGGTCAGCATGCTAGCTATCTGGTTAAGCAATTGCGGGATTTTAAATCGGGTAAGCGCACCAATCCAATCATGCAAAGTATCGCCGGGTCGCTTGGCGATGCTGACATGCAGGATATCGCTGCCTACTACTCAGGCCAGAAAATAAAGCCAGTCGCCTTTGACGATAGCATCGTTGCCCAGGGAGAAAACATTTACCGAGGCGGTATTACCGAAACATCGGTTGCGGCCTGCATGGCGTGCCATGGTCCCGGCGGTGGGGGTTTAGAGCCTGCCGGCTTTCCTTCGCTTAAAGGCCAGCAGCCGCAGTATCTCGAATCCCAGCTGAGGAATTTCCGCTCGGGCGCGCGCGCCAACGATGCGGGAAAAATCATGCGTAGCGTGGCATCGCGTATGACAGAACCGGAAATAAAGGCGGTTGCGGCGTATATTGCCGGCATCCAGTAATTATTTGCGCTCAAACCGGCAGCAGTAAAACGTTTGCGCTGAAGCTACCAGCCTAATTTTTGCGCCAGGCCCGAGTGTCTCCGGGTCAGGCTTTCAACCGCTTTTAACAGGGCTTCGCTGGTCGAGTGCAGGTGCAGGTGAGTACGCGCGCGCGTAACGCCGGTATAGAGTAATTCCCTGCTCAACGCGTTGCTGTCTGATTTTTGCGGCAATACCAGCAGCACCGAGTCAAATTCCGAACCCTGCGATTTGTGTACCGTCATCGCCCAGGCGGTCACATGTTCGGGCAGGTTGAAAGTAGACAGGCGACGAATCCCATGGCCGGAGGTGCGAAAACAGGCGCGCAGATTTCCGTGTTCATCCGGCCATAGAATCCCGGTATCGCCATTAAACAGTTCTAGTTCGTAGTCGTTAGTGGTGATCAATATCGGCTTGCCGCGGTAATTATTCCCCGCATCGATCCAGTGTCTGGAACGCATACTCGATTCTACCTGCCGATTGATTTCTTCGACCCCGAACGGCCCCGAGTGCACCGCGCATAATACCCGGCAGCGTTCAAAAGCAGTCAGTGCCACTTCGACATCGGCACTGTTCAC
>JBGMRM010000027.1:7078-10525 GCA_048061415.1 Gammaproteobacteria bacterium
GGGTATCGATTAGCGACGACAATTGCTCAGCCTGCGATTGCGAATAACCGATGCTGCGACCATGACCGGTAATATCGCCCAGCACATTGCCGGCGGCTACCGAGGCCAGTTGATCGCGATCCCCGAGTAAAATGACCCGCGCGTGCTCCGGGAGGGCGTCGAGCAAGTGGTACATCAGCGTCAGGTCGATCATCGAGGCTTCGTCGATCACCAGGCAGTCGAGCGCCAGTGGATTGCTGTTGCAATATTGAAACCGCTGGCGCCGGTAACCGAGTAATCGATGGATGGTGCTGGCCTGCTGCGGTATCGATTCCCTGATTTTCGCCCCGAGGGAATGATCACCGATGCGAAGCTGAATCGACTCCATCATCCTGGCCGCGGCTTTTCCAGTGGGCGCCGCCAGTTTGATACGCATATCGCTTTGCTGGCCGAGCAGGATGGCCAGTAATTTGATCACCGTGGAGGTTTTGCCGGTTCCCGGCCCCCCCGAGATCACCACGAATTGCCGGGATGCAGCGAGCGCGACGGCCAGTTTTTGCTCGTTAAGCGGTAGCAGTTCGGCATCGGCAGCAAATAATAAATCAATCTGTTGTGCAAGGCCGGGATCGACATCGGGCGAGGCCCTCAATCGCGCCTGGATCATCTCCGCAACCCGGTTTTCGTAATGCCAGTATCGGTTCAGGTAAAGCCGCTGGTTATCGAGTACCAGCGGTGTTTCTTCCCCCGGTTCACCCACGCACGGATTGCCAAGCAGGCTTTGCTGCCATAGTTGCAGATCTTCAGGGGCCGGTAATGCTTCTGCTGCCAGGCGTTCGGAATGAAACAGCGGTTGACCGATGTACTGTTCCAGCTCGACGCAGACATCGCCGCGTTGACTGGTTTCGCTCGCCAGAGCCGCGCTACAGGCGGGCAGGCTATCGATTTCACAGGCCGATTGCTCGGCGATAAACCGCGCAAACCCGTAACTCAGGCCTGAAATATCCCCCTGTTTGGCGAGTGTTTCGAGCAGGGATTTCATGCCGCAGGCACTCTGCCTGGCATCGCACTCAACAGTCGGTCGAGCGAGTCCAGCCGATTCCAGTCCGGCAAATCGAAATAGATACCGTAGTCGGGGCCGTATTGCGGCCGCATGGCGCGCAAAAACAGGTAATAAACGCCGCCAAAATGTTGTTCGTAGCGATAATCCGAAATACGTTGCGCCAGGTAGCGGTGCAACGCAATCGAGTAGAGCAGGTATTGCAAATCGTAGCGCCGGGCAGCCATCGCGCGTGCCAGTTTTGCTGGCGCGTAATCGTCGATTCTGCCACCCAGAAAATTACTCTTGTAGTCGGCGAGATAGTATTTGCCCTGGTATTCGAATACCAGATCGATCACGCCTGTGATCAGGCCACGGAAATCGCGTCCGCCGATCGGTTCTACCTGCTGGGTTCCGGCTCTCGCAAACCAGTCATTGAGCCGGCTGATATCCAGAAGATCCAGGCCAAAATCAAAAGTTAATTCATTCAGGCGCTGTGCGGGCGAGAGTTTTGAGAGGCTCAGGCCGTCGTTATTCAGGGAGCATTGCACCAGGATTTCCATCCAGTCTGATACCGTCGCCTGGCGCTCGCTCGAGTCGAGCCCATAGCGGCGAGCGATAGCGGGTAGCAGCCTGCGACACTGGGGCTGAATGTCCTGCTGGAAATCGAGATGTTCGAGCAGCGAGTGTAGTAGCAGGCCCACATGGCTACCGGCTGGAAAATCGAGAATCGGGTCCCTGTCGCTGCCGGTGCTCCCGCCGTGCGCGACCTGGTGGATATCCTGGGTGAGCGAGCTGAAACTGGCGATGCGCCAGTTGGTAGCCGGACGGGCGGCGAATTGGGCAACCCCTAACGGCGCTTCTGCTTGTTGACGAGACTCGCGGGGACTGGAATCTGATCCCTGCGGTAACGCGATAACTTCTATCGAGCCCTCGCCCGCGGCCTGCAGGGAAGCAAGGTCCTCGTCCAGGCTGGCAGGTCGGGAAAACGCCTCGGGGAAATGATCTACCAGGACTTCGGGTGATTGCCGTGGGTGCAGCAGATATGCCAGCGCTGTTTTGGCGGGAGGTCCTTTCATATTTCCATCCCCGATGTCGCCCCAGGCCAGGTAAACCTTGCTGCGCGCACGCGTGATCGCGACGTAAGCCAGGCGAACATCCTCCGCAAGCCGTTCCTTCTCGGCGCGGTATGCGTGCCTGGAAAAATCGGGCGAACCCAGGTCGACCACCAGATTGTTATCCTCGTCGTGGAACCGAAGCAACGAATTGCCGCTGAGGTCAGTGGGTTTGCATTCCCACAGATAGGGGATAAATACCACCGGATACTCCAGTCCCTTGCTGCTATGGATGGTGACGATCTTTACCAAAGCCTCATCGCTTTCGAGCCGCAACTCGGATTCTTCGCTCGAAGCCTGCGAAATCTGGTCCCGGTACCAGCCGAGCAGGGCATCGAGGCCCGCGCCGACGCGGGACTGTTGCTGCAGTAGCTCGGCGATATGCAGCAGGTTGGTCAGCCGCCTGTCGGCCTCATCGCCCGCGGCGAGCTTCTCGCCAATTTTCAATTCCTCCAGCAATTGTTGAAACATGACAATAAAGCCACGGCCCTGCCATAACGAATGCAGGCGGTTGATTTTATCCAGCCACTCCTGCCAGGCGTCTTCATCGTCAATCACGGCAGCGATATCGAGATAATCGAGGCTGAGCAGGGAACTGCCAAGCGCATTGCGCAGCAGCCTGCGATCACTGCAATGGTTGATGGCCCGTAGTAAAACCAGTAAACCACTCGCCTCTTCGCTATCAAATACCCGCTCGCGGCCGATAGTGACTGCTCTGACCCCTTTTTCAACCAGCCTCGATCGGAGCGCGTTACCCTCGTAGCTGGTTCGCACCAGCACCGCGATGTCTGCACTGCGTAGTGGGTCTTCACCGAGGGTAACGTTGCCGTTATCGCCGCCCTGGATCAGGCGCGCAATTTCATTCGCAGTCGCCTCGTGCAGCATATCCTGCGCCTGAGCCTTGCTACAGGGTTTTTGTTTTTCATTGAGGGGGACACGCCAGATAGTCAGGGGAGAAGCCGCCAAGCCATCGATTAAAAGCGTTTCCTTAAGCTCTTTTTCTGCGGCGATGGCAGGTCTAAAGTCTATCGACCCAGCGTAGATAAACGGTGCATCCCGGCGCCCGAACAGGCTGTTCACCGCCTGGATCAACGGTGCTTCGGAGCGCCAGTTGGTTTGCAATGAATAGTGCTGCACGCCGGCTTCGCCGCGAGCCTTTATATAGGTGAAAATATCGCCCCCGCGAAAACTGTAAATCGACTGCTTGGGGTCACCGATCATGACCAGGCTGGTATGCTTCTGGGCAAAATAAAGCCGCTTAAAAATGCCATACTGAATCGCATCGGTATCCTGAAATTCGTCGATCATCGCGACTGG
>JBGMRM010000028.1:0-10497 GCA_048061415.1 Gammaproteobacteria bacterium
GCTGAGCGCCGGAGATTGCTCTAAAGTCCCCAGTATCTCGTCTCTTTGCTCTTTCCATAGCGATGCCAACGTCTGCAATTCATGCGCCTGCCCGCGCCAGTCGCGAAACAGTGCCGATAAATTTTTGGCTACTTCGGGCAACAAGGTGTGGGCATGGTTTGACCTGATCTGGGCCTGCCACCTGAGCAGTGCCGATAAATCCTTCAGGCAGGATTCAAACAGGCGCCAGTCGATGCTATCGAGCCGGTAACTTTGCCTGCGCCACCAGTCCTTCAGCGCCTCCTCCCATAGCAGCCTGTCATCGTCCAGCAGTGCAAGCTCGAAGGGTTGAGCACTGTGAAACGCATGGTCGGTGAGCGAACGCTGGCAAAAGCTGTGAATCGTATAAATAGCCGCTTCATCCATACAGCGTAAAGCCAGTTGCAGGCGGCGCATCTGTAATGCCTGCGCATGGCTATCGAGGTTTTTCCACTGGGACAATAACAGGCTCAGGAACCGATCACTGGTCGCTCCGGGTTTTTTCAGTAATAGCAGAGTATCGTGCAATCTGGCGCGAATTCTACCGCGCAATTCCTCGGTCGCGGCGTTGGTAAAGGTCACCACCAGCAATTCTCCGGGCGCTCGTCCCGCAAGAATATAGCGCAGGTAAAAGTTGGCGATGGTATAGGTCTTGCCGGTGCCTGCACTGGCCTCGATGAGCTTGATACCATCGAGGTCGACCTGCAGGGTCGTCGCAGCATCGAGAATGACAGGGGCCTGCTTACTCATGGATCCAGCGTGTTTGCGTGCATGCGTGCGTAAATGCGTTTCGAGCAGGCTTCGAATTCACTACCTGGAACAGGAATTTCTTCCGAGCTTCGCAGCGCGAGTTGTACGTAGGCATCATGTTTATCGCCGGGAATATTGTTAAACTCGCTGCCATTCCATAGCATGAGCGCCTTGCTGACATTCTCGTCGATCGACCAGGCATAACTCGCGCCCGGGAATACCGGGAGAGGGTAATTCAAGCCAGCCCGATACAGCACCAGGTAGTCCAGCAACTGTGCGTGTGCATCGCTGGCTTCGAGGCGGGCTAAGCGCAACTTGCCGTCGCGCCAGAACAGCGAGCTGGTTTCATTCTCTTCGAGCTGGCTACTGGCGCACAGGGCCAGGTGATCGAGCCAAAGCGAAAGCAGATATTTCCCTTTCAGGGAGGCGGTGATGAAGTGCATCAACCCTCTGCCTGGATAGTACCGGCTTATTCGACCACTCAGACGGTTAGATGCATCGAATTGTTGTTCAAAATCACGCGCCTCGCTGTCAAGACCGCGAAATTCCTCCAGCCGTGTTAACAGGTCATCGAGGTCTTCCCTCGTCTGTTCAAAAACTACGACCGCAGCATGCCCGTGCGGCAACTGACCTTCGGCGCGCAATACCTCGGGTCGCATTTCACCGCCTCGTAGAAAATCCTCTGCCAGGCGTTGCCGCATACGCCACTTTTCGAGGCCTTCGAGCGAAAAAAGTTCTTCGTCTTCGTCAACCTGCTCTTCGTCCAGCCACAGCTTGAGGCGCTGATTAAAAAAGTATCGAATCGGGTGATGTAGAAAGCGGCGCAGTTGGCTCAGATCGATGTCCAAACTGCTGTTTGCATCGGATATCAAAGGCTGGGAGGGCCAGGCCATACCGACCTTTGGTACAGCGGGCCTTTGCATTTCGTTGGCGATCGAGCACCAGTAGCGGTCATAACTAAGCGCATGGGGAGAAAAGTTGTTGCTGGCGAAGGTTTGCATCGGGTGCACGGTGGTGATATCCGCACTGAGACGCGGCTCCGAGCCGGCATCTCTATCGGAGAGCGTGTCAACGAAATCGAGTAACTGCCGAACCAGAACCGAAGGCTCGCGGTCGCTATTGTCTTTCAGGCTGCGACCACTATAGCTGATGTAAAGCGACTGCCGAGCGCATAGCAGGGTTTCGAGCATCAGGTAACGGTCTTCATCAGATTTTAACGGGTCGCCGGGCAGAGGGTGGTCAGCCATCAGGTCAAACTCGAGCGGATTTTCGCGTCGCGGAAACGCGCTATCGTTCATGCCGAGCAGGCAGATGACCTGAAACGGCAGGTTGCGCATTGGGCGCATACCGCAAAAAGTGACCCCACCCGAAAATAGTCGGCCCCGGGTTTCCTGTTGGGCGAGCCGCTGCTCCATCCAGTGGATCAACAATGCCGGGGATAGCGTATTTTCACCGGCAAGATCCAGTTCGCTGATCGCGTCCCGGATTTGCTGCAGTCGGCCGGCACGGGGGTCACGTTCAACGAACAGGTCTTCGAGCAGCCGGTTCAGGTGGGTTTGCCACTCCGTGGCAGAGCAGGCCAGGTTTAGCTGCTCACGCCAGAATAGTAGCCGTTCAAACAGCATCCAGAACTTGCCCAGATTTTGAGCTCGCTCCCCTTCAACCCCATGCAGGGGAGCGATGCCATTCCAGTAGTCCACGCCTGCGAGTGCATAACCGGCAAAAATACGTTGCCGTGCCTGTCGCCAGGTGTTCTCTGTGGTTTCCGGCAAATCGAGCTTCGCCTTGTGCGCCGCGTCAATTCCCCAGCGTACGCGAGATTCCTCGAGAATCGAACGAATATCCTCGAACCCCGCCGCGTCGATATCGAAACGCATTCGAATCTCGTCGATGTCCAGATAAGCTACAATCTCCGAATAGGTAAATCGGCTGCCCGGTAGTCGTAGTAGTTGCGTAAAAGTCATGACCAGCGGGTGTTCATCCGCGAGCGTAATGTCGGACAGGTTCCAGGGCAGAACCGGACTCACCTCGTGCTCGCCAAAAACCGCCTCGATATAAGGCGCGTAACGGCTGATTTCGGGTGCCATCACCAGTATATCTTCGGCGCTTAAATCTGGGCTGCGATCCAGCATGGCGAGCAACTGGTCGTGCAAAACCTGGCACTCGCGCATCGGGCTGTGGCAGATGTGAATCGATAGCGATGCATCGGCCTTAAGCCGAGCATTTTCGGTATCGAGATCGAAAATGCTTTGTTGAATGCCCGTTAATAAGGTCGAGCTACCAGGCGCCTGGTAAAGCTCGAGGTCACAGCTCAGCAGTGAATCCTGGTCGAGCAGTAAATCCTGCATCACCTGCCCCTGACGTCCCCAGGATGCGAGCAACTCATTGCCGACTTCCGCGTGTTCAACCTGTAGCGGACTGGCGAGACTGCTTCGGGACTGCGCCTTGCTGGACTTTAAATCGGCCCAGTACTGATCGGTAGGGCTGTGTTGGTAAAGGCTTATATCGATATGCCGGGCGAGGGCCAGGACTACTTCAATATAGGAAGGCGGAAGTCTGGACAGGGCAAACAGGCTGACGCGTTCAGGCAATCCGCGCGGCTTCGCATCGTCATGCAGGCGCGCCACTAATTGACCGAGCACCTCGGTACGGTGAATTAGTTTATGGTCCTCGATTAGCCCGCGCCATAGCCGGGCCTGCCATCGATCGTCTTTACCCAGCGACCATTCGCGTATCATCGATGGCCGATAATGCTGGTAACGGTCAAATACATCGGCGATTCGAGTCGCCAGTTGCCAGCGTTTTACGCCTTGCTCGTCTTCGTGCAAATAGTGTCGCAATGCAGCGAAGGCGTGTAGCTTAAGCATGCCGGGCAGGAGTGAAAAAATCCTCCAGCAGCTCGTCACTGATTGCATCGGATCCTGCTGGGGTACCTGTTCAAGCACCGATGCAGCCACCTGCCAAATCCATTCGGCGGGTCGCGGGTAGTCGATATTGGCCGCAATTCCCTGTTGCCTGGCCTGCTGTAAATTGAGCCAGCGCGCCATCGCAAAGGTCGGCACTACGATAATTTCGCGCGCGAAAGCATCTGCAGGCGGATGCTCTGCCAGATGGAGAGACAGGGCCTGTTGCAGCGCTTCGATGCGGTTCGAGCTAAGGATGGAAAAAGCCATTGTCCGTTGAGTTTTTTAGTGGCGACCCATTATAAACACATAATGGCTCAGTAGATGAGCCATCCCCTTGCTGGTCAATGAACTCTGTGCCGGACAGGGTTCCCGGTACGCGATATCACAATAATTTTTTCACAGTTTGACGTATATCGTAGATGAATCGCCAGAATTGTTCTATGATTGGCCCTCTGAATCAGCTTTCGACAGTATTCATCTCGCAGCAGAATTTTTTAGTTCACGCATGAAAGATTCCCCCAAAAATGGCGAACGTCGGCAAATCGGCGGCACCGAGCATATTTTTTATTACGGTTACTGGATCCGTTACTACCCGCCACCTGAGGATACGCTGAGTAATCGAAAAAAATTGATCGACGGCCTCACCCGTCGCGCGTTCCACCATACCGAAGCGGGTATCAACACACCGGGGCATAGCCTCGAAGCGGCACGTGCAGCCTACGAGGCGCAGGATGACCCCGCGCGAAAACGCATCAATGCGGCGATGCTCGCCGGATCGTTGTTTAATCGCGCTACCGATCTGTTTACCTCGATCGTCGATCTCGCCGAGCTCGGCGTTAAAGTGAGTAAGAATAATGAGTTAATGCGCGAATGTAGCGCCTGTTTTGAAGAAGCGCTGCAACTGGGTAAGCAGGTCAGGCACCACGGCGGCTGCGAAGGGATCGATGAGATCTGGGGAGAGCCGTTTAAAGCCTTTACCATACCGCCCGCTGAATTTTATGAATCGAGATATATCAAGATCGCACAGAGCATGCGCGATATCGATCTGGTCGCCGACACCCTGATCGAAACATTTTGTAACAGCAGCCTGTTTGCGGATATCAAAGATACCATTGTTGAATATGCCGCTGCAGCCAGGCATGTGTCGGATACGATGAAAAAAGACCAGGATATTTTCGATATCTGGCCAGAATTCGTGGCGCTAGCGGAGGCACTGGATTCATTCGAGCCCGTTTTACCCGGCGACGCCGACCAGCTAATGCAAATGCGTTCCGACCAGGGCAGGGTCCTGTTACGTGAAGGCGAGCGCCTGCTTGGAAATATTGCCAGTGCCCGCGTTCCGATGCCATCTTGTACGGTACGCTATATCAAAAAATGTCGGCAATACCAGGTTCCGGAATTATAATCTCATGTCTTTAGGTCAGGAGCTGAATCTGAACGGCTACGACCATATTCGTTAATACAGGAATCCAGATGGCTAAAAACAAAACGCGCACCAATCCGAATATCGTCAAGCTTTGGCCGGTTACCCTGCTGATTAAGCGTTTTGCACATCATCAAAAAGTCAAACCGGCGTTACTCGAACTCTTTTACGCACATCGCGATAAGGAACAACGCAGCCCAAAACAGTCCTACGCCAGTCGCGATGACCTGTTGAATCAGTACCCCATGCACAGTGAACTCGGTGAACTCGCGGAGTTTATCGGTGAAAGTATCCTGGAAGTCGCGAAAGATGCCAACGCGCAATTCTGGAAAGCAGACGATAAGGTAAAAATCAATATCACCGGCCTGTGGTTTCAGATAACCAACGGACACGCGTTTCACGAAACCCACGTGCACGGCAATTGTTCCTGGTCAGGGGTTTACTACGTGCGCTCCGGGGATTCTAGCAGCTCGCCCGAATCGCATGCGGGCAAACAGCCCAATGGCATCACGCGATTTTATGGGCCGCACATGGAATATATGGCCGGGGGCCATGGTGATTACGGCAATTATTACCTTCAGGACAGTAGTTGGGATTCTTACCCACAGGACGGTAAGCTGGCCGTGTTTCCATCGCATATCAAACACATGCCTTTTCCCTACAATGGTGACGAAGACCGCGTGATCGTTTCATTCCACGCACAGGTCTACGGAAGCAAGGGGATTATGGATTACAACTATAGTATGAGCAATTAAAGGGCCCTTCGAGAAACGCGCCCTTTCCCCGAGCGCTAATTTACTTCAGCACCGGCATCGAGAATTCGGCGTCCAGTCCGCTTTCCTGCCAGCGTGCGGTCACGGTCTTGACCTTGGTGTAAAAGCGCAAACCTTCCATGCCGTACTGGTTGTGGTCGCCGAATGCCGATGATTTCCATCCGCCAAAACTGTGGAATGCCAGCGGTACCGGAATCGGCACGTTGATACCGACCATTCCGACTTCTACCTTGTCGGCGAAGGTTCGCGCCGCCGCACCATTTTTGGTAAAGATCGAAGTACCGTTGCCATAAGGATGGTCGGTGGCGAGCGCCATCCCTTCGTCGAAAGAACCGGCGCGCATGATTTGCAGCACCGGTCCGAATATTTCTTCCTGGTACGACTGCATCTCGGGCTTGACCTGGTCTATCAGCGAACCCCCGAGGAAGTAGCCTTTCTCGTGCCCGTCGCAAACAAAGTCGCGCCCATCCACCACCAGGCGTGAGCCCTCGTCCTGCGCCATCTGAATATAATTCATTACCTTTTCGCGGTGCTCTTTGGTCACCAGTGGACCCATTTCGAGGCCGGTATCGAGGCTCGGACCTATGCGCAGCGCTTCGACGCGCGGCTTGAGAATATCGATCAATTTGTCTGCGACTTCGTCGCCGACGCATACGCCAACCGAAATCGCCATGCAACGCTCGCCGGCCGAGCCATAAGCCGCACCCATCAGTGCGTTGGCGACATCCTCGAGATTGGCATCGGGCATAATCAGCATGTGGTTTTTCGCACCGCCCATCGCCTGGCAACGTTTGCCGTTGGCGGTCGCGGTGGCGTAAACATACTGTGCAATTGCGGTCGAACCGACGAAACTGATCGCCTTGATACGCGCGTCGTTGAGCAGCGTGTCAACCGCCTCCTTGTCGCCATTGACGACGTTGAACACGCCCGGAGGACCTCCCGCTTCGGCAAATAGTTCGGCGATACGCAATGGACACGAAGGGTCCTTTTCGGACGGCTTTAACACCACGGTATTACCGGTCACCAGCGCCATGCCGGCCATCCATAACGGAATCATCGCCGGAAAGTTGAATGGAGTAATGCCGGCGACCACACCCAACGGCTTGCGCATCGAATAAATATCGATACCCCGGGCCACGTTATCGGAGAACTCACCCTTTTGCTGGTGCGGCGCACCACAGGCAAATTCGGCGACTTCGATGCCGCGCAAAACCGAGCCCATCGCGTCCTCGATTACCTTGCCGTGTTCCTTGCAGACCAGTTCGGCGAGTTCGTGCTGGTGCTCGTATAACAGGCGTACGAATTTAGTCATGATGCGCGAACGCGCCAGTACCGAAGTGGCAGCCCAGGCTGGAAATGCTTCCTGCGCCACGGCAATTGCGGCCTCGACTTCCGCTTGCGAAGCGAGTGGAACTTCGGCGGCCTTGACGCCCAGGCTCGGGTTATAGATATCGCCGAAACGGCCGCTGCTGCCAGCGACCCTTTCGCCATTGACGTAATGAAATAACTGTTTGATTTTCGAGCTGACGACTTCTGCTGGCTGGCTCATGACGACTCCCCGGGGTGGTTCGATAAGTAGAAAGGCGAGCAGTATAAACAAGATATTTGTGTATTTCCATCGGATATTATGCGTCAGAAAACCATTAACATTACCCTGTATATACATCTTCTCCCCCGGGGGACAAGGCAAGGATGAGGGGGTTTAAAATGCACCATGCTAACCGGACAGGGAGTGATCTTGGCCCGGTCGACTACCTGTTATCGCCCCGAAGCGCCGATACCTGATGATGCAGGGTTTCGAGTGAAGCTTTGGCCGCATCGATCGCATCGCCCGCGATCAGGTCGATCCTGCTAAACCATCCGCGTGGAAACCACCGTGTCATCGCACTACCGTATTTTCGGCTAAAAAAGCTGCCCCACAGGCCGCGTAACGCGAGTGGTATCACGGGTATCGCATCGCGCTTCAGAATTTTGCACACGCCGGGCTTGAATGAACCCATCTCGCCGTTTTCGGTCAATTTGCCTTCCGGGAAAATGCACACCAGGTCACCCTGCTGTAATGCCTCGCTGATCTGATCGAAAGCCTCATTCATCATCGTCCGGTCCTCGTGCACCCCCGCAATCGGGATCGCATTGGCGGTTTTAAATACAAACGAAAGAATCGGCAACTGAAAGATACGGAAATACATGATGAATCGAATCGGGCGCTTGATACACCCGGCAATCACCAGCGCATCGACGAAGCTGACGTGATTACAAATCAGTACCGCCGGGCCGGTATCGGGGATCTTGTCGAGATCGATCTTGCGAACCCGATAGACAATGTGGATCACCAGCCAGATCAACAGGCGCATGATAAATTCCGGCACCAGTTTGAAAATAAACAGGGCGACCGCTGCGTTCATCAGCGCCATGATCAAAAACAGGGTCGGAATATCGATGCCGACGGACAGAGCGAAGGTCCCATAAATAGCCGCTACCACCATGAACAGGGCGTTTAAAACATTGTTGGCCGCGATGATGCGGGAACGTTTTTTGACAGCACTTCGCTGTTGAACCAGCGCGTAGAGTGGAACGATGTAAATACCGCCCGAGATACCAAGCATGATGAAATCGAACATCACGCGCATATTGCCGCTGTCGGAGAGAAAGGCCATCGGCTCGATTAGCACGTCGCCGGCGACCATCGACTGGCTAAAATATATATCGATTCCAAAAAGGGTCAGACCCAGTGCGCCAATTGGCACTAGTCCGATTTCGACGATGCGCCCGGACATGCGTTCGCACAGAAAAGAACCGATGCCGATGCCGATCGAAAACATCGCCAGTAATAGCACGTAAACCTGTTCATTAGCGCCCAGTTCGTAACGCACATAGTTTGGCAACTGGGTAACATAGGTAATGCCGATAAACCAGAACCATGAAATCCCCAGAATCGAATAAAATACGGTGCGGTTTTCGCGCGCATCACGCATAATATTTTTCGTCTGGGTAAAAATGTTATAGCTGATCGACAGTTCCGGCGCATTGGCTGCCAGGGTCGGAATCGAACGGCTCGCCCAGTAACCGGCGACGGCGAAAATCACCACCGCAAACGACAGCATCTGGATGCCGAGGCCGATGATTAAAACTGCCGAGATCAAGCCCAACAAAATAGCCAAAAAGGTTCCAAATTCGACCATCGCATTACCGCCGACCAGTTCTTCCGGGAGTAGCGCCTGTGGCAACAAACTATACTTAACCGGACCAAACAGGGATGACTGTGTCCCCATTAAAAACAAAATCGAAATCAACAGGACCGGGCTTTGCAAATAAAACGCGATTGCGCCAAGCAGCATGA
The DNA here is from genome assembly GCA_048061415.1 of Gammaproteobacteria bacterium. GTDB lineage: Bacteria > Pseudomonadota > Gammaproteobacteria. Next base: position 9,211 of record JBGMRM010000028.1, read on the forward strand.
TGAAGATTTCAAGCTGCTTGACGCGGCGAATCAAAATCGACTTTTCAAACTTGTCGGCGAGTTGTCCGGCAATCGGTGAAAATAGAAAAAATGGCAGGATAAATAGCCCGGCCGCAATGTTCACCAGCGTATTACTCGACTCCTGAGAAATATTCGCCGCCTGGAACGCGATAAAAATCGTCAGGCCATTCTTGTACAGGTTGTCGTTAAATGCCCCCAGCAACTGGGTCAGAAAAAATGGCAGAAAACGACGGCTGCACAACAACTTGATGGAATCGGGCATATACGCAATCCGGTATTGTTCTGGTGTAGTGTACTACAGGAAGTGGGTGGATTTACCCAGTGTGTTGGGGTGAAACGGCGATTACCGAATTTTCAGTGACGGGAAGCAAACAAACCTGCTATTGGAGAAATTGGGGTCAGAATGGGTCCCTAATTAGGTGTATACTGTTTTTCTACTGCGATATAGTCTGTTCAATGTCAAAAAAATGCAAAGATCAGCCATAATTTCTCCCTGTAAAAAGTATCGTTACGAATTAACGAGGGTTTGGGATGCATCAAAACCCTGGGTCCTGTTCATTTGCCTTAATCCTTCGACCGCTGATCATGAAGCGGAAGACAACACTTCGAGAGTTTGTATTAACTATGGCAGACGATGGGACTACGGGGGACTGGTCATTGCCAACTTGTTCGCTTACCGCGCAACCGACAAATCCATGCTGTACCGGGTAGATGACCCGATTGGCCCCGACAATGACGAGCATTTAGAAAAGTTAAGCACCGTGGCTGTTGAAACTGTCTGTGCCTGGAGCGATGATGGTAGGTATAAGGATAGAGATATTCAGATTCTTGCCATGCTCGACAATCCGAAGTGTCTGACCCGATTAAAAAGCGGCAGACCAGGCCACCCGCTTTACAAAAGCCGAGAATTGAAACCAGTGCCGCTATATTACGAAAAACTATTCTAAATTATATAATGCCAAAATCAGTTTTGATGGTCTCAGTTGTCAAGAATGTTTAAAAAGATTTCAATCGCCCTGATTATATTTTACTTTCTCGGTTTTGTCCTTTGGGCGCCAGTGAATATGGCGGGTATCAGCCTGGAATGGTACTGGATGAGCAAGTGGTCGAGAAAGTACGATGAAATCGCGTACAAGTCGTGGATCATACCGTTGGGTAGCGACAATATATTCTTCCGTATGCGATACAGAAACCTGATATTTTGGTGCGAGCAGTTTGAGCACTGCCGGGAGAACTAAACCTGTAGGGTCGAATTCATTCGACCGG
>JBGMRM010000029.1:0-10228 GCA_048061415.1 Gammaproteobacteria bacterium
ATCCGGTTGTTCCAGCGATACTGGGTATTTTTTCAGTTTGAGCGAGCGAATGACCCCACCGCGGGTATCTATAATAGCCCTGATTACATCGGTTTCTACCAGAATTTGCTTCTCCGGCGCCTGCTCAGAAACTGCTTCTGGCAGGATCCTGGCAGTACCCTTAACCCCGTCTGCCTGATCTGGCAAATCTTCAAACTGTGGCACGGCTCCGCCCGATTGAATCTGGCCTGGCTCACCATTGGCCTGGGCCGGTGGCACGGATTGCGGTGCATAATCGACCTGCCATTGTTGCCACATGAGCACACCGACAAAAACAAGCCCTGCAAATAAAAAAAGCCTGGTGTTGTCCATCGCTATTGCCGGGCGCCTGATTCGGTATTGGCCGATTTCGATCCGGGCACCGGGTCGTATCCGCCGGCATGCCAGGGGTGGCAACTCGACAGTCTTTTGATTGACAGATACAGGCCTCTGATAACGCCGTGCCGATTGATTGCTTCAAGCGCATAATGCGAACAGCTCGGAGTATAGCGACAACTGTTACCGAAATAGGGGCTCAACAGGTATTGATAGGCGAGGATCGGGAGTGTCAGGAGTTTTCGCATTGTTTGATCACGTTATTCCAGTGTTTTTCGAGATTACTGTTCAGTTCCGGCCCATCGATTAATAAAATTGGCTGCCGTACCATAAAAACCATATCCCTGGCAGGTAAACGTTGCCGATTTTTCCTGAAGCTCTCCCTGATGACCCGCTTAATCCTGTTTCTATGCGCTGCCTTGTGGATCTGCTTCCTGGCAATCGCGAATCCCAGTCTCGGGCAGCTACCGGATCTGGTACGAACCAGAATCGTGATACAGGCGTCGCCAACGCGGAAATTATTATCAAATACCCGACGATATTCCGAAGCGCTCGACAGTCTTACACGTTTTGGAAATGATTCCCCGACAATATTGTCCACCGCTTAGGGGGTTAAACGCGCCCTGCCCTTGGCTCTACGTGCTTTTATTACCGCACGTCCACCGCGTGTTTGCATGCGAGCACGGAAACCGTGCGTCCTGGCGCGCTTCAAATTGCTCGGCTGGAATGTACGTTTCATGTTTCTGGTCTCGGCTTTAACGGCCTGGCGATATAAACAAGGCGCGACAATGTACTTGCCTGACGCCCTTACGTCAATATTTAATATGGTCTATTCGCTATATTGCGAGTCCTGCTTAAGACAATTTAGCTGGCTTTGGGTTCATTCGGTCCTGGCGCCCGGCGCTGGCGTCCAGGGATATCGAATTAAATCCAGCGCCTGGGTGTGCTGCAAATAATTCCACCTTTTGTCGTGTTTCCTCAAATAAATTGTCTCTGTGGGCTTTGCTCCGGCTGTGGATAAGTATAATATTACCCCTCGGCGATTATGCCGTCCCGGGTAATCGCCGCAGTACCAGCGCGACAGCTATCGGTACTATTTGATAGCCTGTTTAGTGCCTGGCGGGAACGGGCTTTCTCGTTAATTAATGCTTCATCTTTGCGACAAATTATAGGAAACAGCAAACCTTGAGTTATATCTGGCAACAGTGCATATCCTGCCTCGAAGGTGAAATTAGCGAGCAGCAATTTAATACCTGGATTTTGCCGTTGCAAGCCGAACATGACCTCAATACCCTGAAACTGCTCGCCCCCAACCGGTTTGTCATGGACTGGGTACGCAAACACTTTCTAGAGCGCATTAACGAGCTGGTTTCCAGCCTCGATGACAGTAAATCTATATCGGTTAGTCTGACCATTGGCACACAAACTAAAAATTCTGGTGTCGTAAGCGACAGGAATATACCGGCCAGCAGGCCAGCTTTAGAGGTAAAGCAGCAATCCAAATTAAACGATTCGCAGGTTTTTAATAACTTTGTTGAAGGGAAATCAAATCAACTGGCCCGGGCTGCATCGATTCAGATCAGTAATAACCCTGGCTCCGAGTATAACCCGCTTTATATCTATGGCGGGGTTGGCCTCGGTAAAACCCACCTGATGTATGCCATTGGTAACCAGATTATACATTTGAATCCCGATGCGAAGGTACTTTACGTTAACTGCGAGCGATTCGTTTCGGATATGGTCAAGGCTTTGCAACACAGCAAGATGAACGAGTTTAAAAATTTTTATCGAAGCCTCGATACCCTGTTAATCGACGATATCCAGTTTCTTGCGGATAAGAGTCGTTCACAGGAAGAATTTTTCCATACCTTCAATTCTCTCTACGAGGCGCGCGCTCAAATGGTTATTACCTGCGATCGTTTTCCGAAAGAAATCGAGGGCCTGGAAGACCGGGTGCGCTCGCGTCTGGGCTGGGGTCTGGCTGTCGATATAAAACCACCCGATCTGGAAACCCGCGTCGCTATATTAAATAGCAAGGCTGAGCTGGCCGATACTCAAATTCCCGAAGAAGTGGCATTCTTTATCGCCGAGCGATTTAAATCGAATATTCGCGATCTGGAAGGTGCGCTTAAACGCGTGATAGCACACGCTCATTTCACCGGGCAAACGATAACGCTGGAATTCACTCGCCTGGCCCTAAAAGAGTTACTGGCCGCACAGGACAAGCATGTAACGATTGAAAATATTCAAAAATTAGTCGCCGATTATTTTAAAATTCGCGTTGCAGACTTGCTTTCGAGCCGGCGTAATCGGTCAATTACACGCCCCCGACAAATAGCCATGTCTCTGTCCAAGGCATTAACCCGACATAGCCTGCCTGAAATCGGCAATGCTTTTGGCGGCAGGGATCATACTACCGTGTTGCACGCCTGCCGCAAGGTAGATGAGTTACGAGGCGCCGACCAGCGAATCGAGGAAGACTACGATAACTTGCTACGTATACTGAGCGTATAGCTAAAAAGAGGCAGGCTAGGTATGCTCGGGGAATCATGTTATTTTATGGGATTAATTCGTGCGTAGTTTGTGGATAAAAAAGTATTTTCAAAAAGTAACCGGATATTCCTATTTTATCCACAGTTTGCGAATAGGGAGCAAACAGGGTTTGAGTCGCGAACACTTACATAAGCCATTGATTAATAAAGAGAATTAACAGTAACTAACAAAAACAGTTAAGACAATAGTAACAACAAAGTATATATATATGAATTTTACTATTAATAGAGAAAAGCTTCTCCCTTCCCTGGGGCAGGTCATAGGTGCTGTCGAAAGAAGACAAACACTTCCTATTCTGGCTAATGTTTTAATGAAGTACGGAAATGGCATTTTAACCCTTACTTCTACCGACCTCGAGGTTGAAATGGTTGCCTCGGTAGAGTCGGTTTCCGTCGATGAAGACTTCCATACCACTTTGCCCGCGCGCAAATTGTTCGATATATGTAAAGCACTGCCGGATTCATCCGACATAAAAATTGAAATCACGGATAACAATGCCACCTTAAAATCGGGTCGCAGCCGCTTTACCCTGGCTTCACTGCCAGCGGCTGATTTCCCTGGGCTGGATGAAATTGACGAACAGCAGGTGTTTTCGATACCCCAGAATAAATTCAAGGGCCTGTTAGATAAAACGTCTTTTGCGATGGCTCAACAGGATGTTCGCTATTATTTAAACGGGATCTTAATGGAGATTTCCCCGGGATCGATAAAACTGGTCGCTACCGATGGACACCGACTGGCTCTGAGCGAGTATCAGACCGATATATCGATCAGCGAGTCAAAACAGGTTATCGTTCCACGTAAAGGGGTGATGGAACTTGCCCGCCTGCTCGATTCGAGTGATGCCCCGGCAAGGATTGTTATCAGTCAAAACCATATTCGCATAGAAGCAGGCAACCTGGTCTTTACCTCTAAACTAATCGACGGGAAGTTTCCCGATTACAATCGAGTCATTCCTGCCGACAGCAATAAAATCCTTTCGGTCGATCGGGAGTTACTGAAGAACTCGATGAATCGAATCGCGATCCTGTCCAATGAAAAGTATCGCGGCATCCGGCTATCGTTAGCACCTGGAAACCTGTCGATTCAGGCCAACAACCCCGATCAGGAGGAAGCGGAAGAAGAATTGGTGGTTGATTACGATGAAGCTAAAATGGAAATTGGGTTTAACGTCACCTACCTGATCGATGTGCTCACGGTGTTGCAAAGCGACAAGGTAAATATAAAACTAAAGGATGCCAATAGTAGCTGCATTATTAGCGATAGTGAGGATTTATCGAGCCTGTATGTCGTTATGCCGATGCGCCTGTAAAACTGCACTACTATGACAGTCAGTCAGCTTAGCCTGACGGATTTCAGAAATCTCAGGAGCGCCACCCTCGACTTTCATCCGGCGATCAACCTGATATCCGGCGACAATGGGTCTGGTAAATCAAGCCTGCTCGAATCTATATATGTCCTGTGCCAGGCTCGTTCATTCAGAACCCACCATTTGAAACAATGTATTGGCCATGGAAAACAGGGCTTTTTATTATTTGGCCGTTTTAGCGACTACAAGGTGGGACTATCCAGGTCAGAACAAAAGCAGGAAATTAAACTGGATGGCGAAGCAGTTAAACGACGGTCCGAACTGGCCAGCAGAACTCCAGTCGGGATCGCTAATACCGATAGTTTTGATCTGGTCGTAGGGCCGCCACAACAAAGGCGTGCCTATATCGACTGGTGTTTGTTCCACGTGAAACATCAATATGTAGAGCAGTGGATGCAGTTTCGGCACGCGCTCAAACAGCGAAACCAGCTATTGAAAAAAAGGCAGGATCTGAATCTGCTGGATTACTGGAATGAAACGCTGGTGAAGCCATCGCTGGTTATACAGCAATATCGAAGACAATACACCGCACTTATCAGCAATATGCTTGCTGAGCAAATGAACGATTTACTCGGTGATCTGAATATCTCTCTGGATTATCGGGCTGGGTGGCCTGCGGAGATCGATCTTCAGCGATGCCTGCAGATTAACCGGGATAAAGACATTAAATCAGGATTTACTAATTTTGGCGTGCACAGGGACAATATAAGGATATTCGCCGATGGTTCGCCCGCGGCGCAGACCCTGTCCCGCGGACAGGTGAAGAGCCTGTGCCTGGCGATGCTGATAACCGCGTTGAAACTGGTCCGGGCGGAAAACGACAGACCGATGATTCTCCTGATAGATGACCTGTGCTCGGAGCTGGATAAAACCACGCAACAGCAGGTATTTCAGCAATTGCTCGATCTGGGCATTCAAATGTTCATAACCAATATAGAAAGCTTGATTCCATCGGCATTTCGGGGAAAAGATTTCAAAATGTTTCACGTGGAACATGGTATTATTAAATCATTGAAAAACACCTGAAAAAGCAGATGTCAGATTACGATTCAACCAATATAAAAGTATTAAAAGGCCTCGATGCCGTGCGCAAGAGACCGGGTATGTATATCGGCGATACCGACGATGGCACCGGTCTGCATCATATGGTTTTCGAAGCGGTAGATAACTCGATCGATGAGACGCTAGCAGGTCATTGCACTGAGATTAATGTCGTCATACATGCCGATGGGTCGGTGTCGGTCAAAGACGATGGTCGTGGCATTCCGGTAGATATCCACGCAGAAGAGGGGCGCTCGGCAGCCGAGGTGATCATGACTGTTTTGCACGCCGGTGGAAAATTTGACGATAATTCATACAAGGTATCAGGAGGCCTGCACGGCGTCGGTATTTCGGTGGTTAATGCATTGTCGGAATCTTTGACGTTGCGCATTAAGCGCCAGGGCAGGCTTTATCAGCAGGAATATGCTTTGGGTGAGCCGCAGGGCGACCTGAAGGCGATCAAGGATACCGACCAGACGGGAACGGAGCTGCGGTTTTTACCGAGCAAAACGATATTTAGCGATATTGAATTCCATTACGATATCCTGGCCAAACGATTACGCGAGCTATCCTTCCTGAATTCCGGAGTCCGTATTCACCTGGTCGATGAAAGAAACAACAAGGAAGATGTTTTTGAATACGAGGGGGGCATACGTGCATTTGTTGAGCACCTGAATAAAAACAAAACGCCACTACATGAAAAAGTAATCGAAATTAATATAGTATTGCAGGAGGTCGGCATCGATTTATCGATGCAATGGAACGATTCGTACCAGGAAAATATCTTTTGCTTTACCAATAATATTCCCCAGCGCGACGGGGGCACGCATTTATCGGGCTTCAGGTCAGCGTTGACGCGTACCCTGAACCAGTACCTGGACAATAATCAGGTAAAAAAGGACAAGGTATCTACCAGCGGCGACGATATGCGAGAAGGCTTAACGGCGGTATTGTCGATCAAGGTACCCGACCCGAAATTTTCTTCGCAGACCAAGGACAAGCTGGTTTCTTCGGAAATCAAGGGAATTGTCGAATCGGCGGTGAGTGACAGCCTGAAGGACTACCTGGAAGAAAACCCGTCCGAAGCAAAGGCCATTACCTCGAAGATTATCGAAGCGGCCAGAGCCCGGGAAGCGGCCCGTAAGGCGCGCGAAATGACCCGTCGTAAAGGGGCACTCGATATAGCAGGGCTACCAGGAAAACTGGCTGATTGTCAGGAAAAAGACCCATCGCTGTCGGAGATTTACCTGGTGGAAGGGGATTCGGCCGGGGGTTCGGCGAAGCAGGGCCGAAATCGCAAAACCCAGGCGATTTTGCCGTTGAAAGGGAAAATTCTCAACGTTGAAAAGGCGCGCTTCGATAAAATGCTGCAGTCTGCAGAAATTGGCACCCTGATTACCGCGCTCGGTTGTGGTATCGGGCGCGACGAATTCGACATCGCCAGGCTGCGCTACCATCATATTATTATCATGACCGACGCCGATGTAGACGGGTCGCATATTCGTACCCTGTTGCTGACTTTTTTTTATCGTCAGATGCGAGAACTGGTCGAAAGGGGCCACGTGTATATCGCGCAGCCCCCGCTATACAAGGTTAAAAAAGGCAAACAGGAGCGCTACGTTAAGGACGATAAGGAACTGGACAGCTACCTGCTGCAACTGGCTGTCGAGGGTGCTAGCCTGCATCTTTCAGACGATACCCCGCCCCTGTCGGATTTGGCGCTCGAAAATCTGGCGCGCCAGTATATGACGATCCTGGCAATTTTTGAGCGTCTGAAGCAACACCTGGCGCCTGAAATTCTGGAAGAATTGATCGATCTGCCCGCTCTCGGGCAAAGTAGTTTGTCGGATACCGAGGCGATGAAACACTGGGGGCAGCGATTGGTCGAGCGCTTGAATGAAAAAGCCGGGTCGTCCCTGTCTTATCAGGCAAGCGTAGAGAGTGACGAAAACAGTAATCAGTTTGGGCTCAGGATAATCAAGAAGCTGCACGGCATACACAGCCACAACGATTTCAGCCCGGAATTTTTTAATGGCGCAGACTACCGCGTAATCAGCCAGTTTGTCGAGCAGGCAGGTGATTTATTGACGGAGTCATCGTTTATCAGCCGTGGTGAGCGCAAGCTGGGTGTGGGAAAGTTTAGCGAAGTCTATAACTGGCTTATGAAAGAAGCCAAGAAAGGTCTTAACATTCAGCGTTACAAGGGTCTGGGAGAAATGAATCCAGACCAGTTGTGGGAAACGACGATGGACCCGGAAAACCGCCGGCTGCTGAATGTTCGTATCGAAGACGCAATAGCGGCGGATGAAGTATTTACCACATTGATGGGAGATCATGTGGAACCGCGCCGGGAATTTATCGAATCGAATGCGCTGAACGTCAGCAATCTCGACGTTTGACACGGTCAGCTTCAGACTCCAAATTTAATCTAACTTATTGATTAATAAAGACTTATTCTAATATAGTCCTGTTCTACCGGTGACCCTGAGCCGGTGGTTATGGGCCAGTATTGGACGCTATCGTTTCAGCGAAAAATTAATACGCCCACCGATCGGTTAAAAAACATGCCAGCCAGAGAGCATAGCCAGGAAAATTCGCCACTGGATTTTGAAGAGCTGCCTGCATTCAGCGGAATAAAGCCTGAGCAGATCAGGCCGGCAATTGAGGGTATTATCGCTCAAAACAGGCTGGTTATTGACGAGCTCGTGGAGCAGCAGGACTTCTGTTGGGATAGCCTGCCAAAACCGCTTTCCCTGCTCGATGATCGCCTGAGCAAGGCCTGGTCACCGGTACGCCACCTCAATTCGGTAAAGAGCGAGGACGCGTTACGCGACGCCTACAATGACTGTCTGCCCTTACTCAGCGAATACTCGACCGAGTTGAGCCAGAACCGAAAGCTATTTCAGGGATACTGCGCGATAGCAGAATCCGACAGCTTTACCAGGCTGAGCACGGCGCAGCAAAAAGCCATCGAAGACTCGATCAAACACTTTCGCCTGGGTGGCGTTAATCTCGAAGGGGAGCAGCGTAAGCGATACCAGCAACTGCAGCAGGATTTATCCGAACTGCAGTCGAGCTTCGAAGATAATTTACTCGATGCGACCCAATCCTGGCAGAAACGGGTAGACGATGAAAAGCAGTTGCAGGGTCTACCCGAATACGCGCTCGAAATGCTACGACAACTGGCCGAGAAAAAAAATCATCCCGGGTATCGGTTGACGCTGGATATGCCCTGCTACATCGCGATCATTACCTACGCAGACAATCGAGCGCTGCGCCGGGAAATTTATACCGCTTATTCGACGCGCGCGTCGGATAGGGAAATTACCGATAAAAAGTGGAATAATGCCGCTAACATGGTCAATATTGTCGCCAAAAGACAGGAAAAGGCGAAATTACTGGGGTTTGAAAGCTACGCCGAATACTCGCTCGAAACCAAAATGGCGCAATCCACCGAACAGGTGCTCGAATTCCTCTATGATTTGGCTCAGCGCTCCAGGGATGCGGCAATAAACGAGGTTCAGGAAAGGCAGGCATACGCCGAAGCGCAGGGGTTTGAAGGGGAACTGGAGGCCTGGGACTACGCTTATTACAGCGAGAAATTAAAACGCAAGCTTTACCAGATTACCGAGTCGGACCTGAAGCCTTATTTTTCCGACCAACAGGTGATCGACGGTTTATTTGAGATCGTAAAAACCCTTTACGGGATCGATATCAAGCTCGCCGACACACCCGCTGATGTGTGGGACCCGGCGGTGCGCTTTTATCAGATAAACTATGACTGCGGCGAAATCATCGGGCGTTTCTATCTTGACCTTTACGCACGCGAAAACAAACGCGGTGGCGCCTGGATGGATGAATGCATCAATCGTTACCGTATCGATGGAAAAACCCAGACGCCGGTTGCATACCTGACCTGTAACCTGACGCCCCCGATCGGTGACGATCCCGCGCTGTTTACCCACGATGAAGTGATCACCCTGTTTCATGAATTCGGGCATGGGTTGCACCACATGCTAACCAAAATCGATGTGCCCGATGTGGCAGGCATCAATGGCGTTGAATGGGACGCGGTCGAATTACCCAGCCAGTTCATGGAAAATTTTTGCTGGCAAAAAGACGCGCTCGACCTGTTTGCGAGGCATTACCAGACGGGTGAAAAATTACCGGAAGCGCTTTTTCAAAAAATGACGAGCGCGAAAACCTTCCAGAGTGCTTTACAAATGCTGCGGCAAATTGAGTTTGCGCTGTTCGACCTCAAGCTGCACCAGCAGGAAGAACTGACCAGCGAAGCGCAAATTCAGCAAATTCTGGATCGAGTCAGGGAGGAAATATCGGTAGTCAAAACCCCGCCAAACAACCGTTTTCAAAACGGATTCGCGCATATTTTTGCAGGAGGTTATGCGGCGGGTTATTATAGCTACAAATGGGCGGAAGTTTTATCGGCAGATGCCTTTTCCGCGTTTGAAGAAGAAGGTATTTTCAACTGGGAAACCGGGCAAAGATTCCTGAACTGCATCCTTCAAAAAGGGGGCTCGCGACCGGCGATGGATTCGTTTCGGTGTTTTCGCGGTCGAGAACCCAGTATTAACGCATTACTACATCACAGCGGCATAACGGCATAGGGGCTTATGGTTAAGAAAATTCTAACGGGGTTATTGACCCTGCTAATATTTACAGGGGCGTCGGCACAGGAAGTAGACGACAAACAGCGATTATACGTGACCGACGAGTTACGCCTGTCGCTTTATCAGGAAGCCGGTGGCAAAGGCGGCACGATAGAGCTACTGTACTCGGGGGACAAGCTTATCATCGAGGAAGTCAACGGTGCTTATGCACTTGTGACTACCCCAACTGGAAATGTGGGCTGGGTCAAACGGGGATTCCTGGTACTCGACCGCACCTCTAACC
>JBGMRM010000030.1:0-10190 GCA_048061415.1 Gammaproteobacteria bacterium
ACGCTCAAATTACAGTCTCTAAGCCCAGGTATTTTGACTGCCTCCACCGGCCTGCTGGCGAAATTCTCGACCTGGGATACCCAGTTAAGGTTTCTGACAGTATCAGGCTACGGATTCGGTGCGCTGGCCCTGGTAATGATGGTCTTGCTGGCGCTCATTCAGGTGCGCGGATCCCAGCATCGCCTGCTCGAGTCACAGGACCGGAACGAAAAGAACCAGCGCGCAATATTACGCCTGCTGGATGAAATGACTAATTTGGCCGATGGTGATCTCTCGACCCATACCACGGTGACCGAAGATATCACCGGTGCAATTGCGGATTCGGTTAACTATTCTATCGACGCCCTGCGCGATCTGGTTGGCACGATTAACAAAACTGCGGTACAGGTAAGCAGCGCGGTTCGAAAAACCCAAGGTATGACCAACCAGTTGGAACAGGAAAGCGCATCGCAGGCCAGGGAGATAATCGGGGCTAGCACTACTATCACCGAAATTTCCCAATCGATGTCGAATGTATCGGAAAAAGCGACGGATTCTGCCGAGGTTGCCCGTAAATCGGTGAGAATCGCCCACCAGGGTGGTGAAACCGTGCGTCAGGCTATTGCCGGTATGGAAACTATCCGCGGGCAAATACAGGAAACCTCCAAGCGCATTAAACGTCTGGGCGAGAGTTCTCAGGAAATCGGCGATATCGTCAATCTCATCACTGAAATATCGGACCAGACCAATATTCTCGCATTGAATGCAGCCATCCAGGCTTCGATGGCGGGCGAAGCTGGTCGAGGTTTCGCTGTGGTCGCGGATGAGGTACAGCGTCTCGCAGAACGTACTGGTGATGCCACCAAGCAGATCGAGGCACTGGTAAAAACCATTCAGGCGGACACCAATGAAGCCACGGCTTCGATGGAGCAAAGCACTTCGAATGTGGTGAAGGGCGCCAAATTGACCGAGAACGCCGGCAGGGCCCTCGATAACATAGAGCAGGTTTCGATGAATCTGGCGCAACGCATTCTCGAGATATCGGATGCAACCAAATCCCAGGCCGCCGAGAGTGTCAAAATTACGCAAACCATGGATGTGATTCAAAAAATCACGATGAAGACTTCAAAAGAATCAGGCCAGGCTTCCAATTCTATCGGCGAGCTGTCGGACATGGTCAAGGCCATGCACAAGTCGGTAGCGGGCTTCAAGCTGCCAGGCATTGGTGCGATTGATAGCGCGGTTCTCGATATTACCGAGTTGTCGGCAAAAGGCGATCTTGAGTAAGCCGCAGGCAGTTAGATGAATCAGCAGCAAACCTCGATTAAACACAGCGCCCTGGGATGGGTGAAAAAATCCATCGACGATAATCTGTCTGAAATTGAGACCGATATAAAGCTATTTATCGAAGAGGATGATGGTTCGCTACTGGGCACGGTGAAGGAAAGGCTGGAGGTTATACAGGGTGTTCTGACTATGGTTGAGCAATATGGCTCCGCCATGTTGACCGAAGAGATGGTTTCGCTTTGCGATTTTATAGCCGAAAGCAGGAAGGACAAGGAGAGCCAGGCGGTCGAGGTGTTGTTGCGCGCGGTATTGCAACTGCCCGATTATCTTGAGCATATACAATCTGGGCATCGGGATATACCGATCGCGATACTGCCTTTATTGAACGATATTAGAGCGGTAAAAAATCAGGATTTATTTTCAGAAAAACTATTATTTCTACCCGACCTGTCAATGCACCGGGAGGACAGCGAAAACGCATCAATTGACGATCGGAGCAACGCGACATCGAAGTTACTGGCCAGGAAACTACGTCCAGTTTATCAATTTGCCTTACTTAACCTGATCCAGGATAAATCGGTAGACGATAGCCTGCTTCGCCTGGAAAAGGTTTGCGAAACGCTTGAAGAGAGATCCGCTTCGGAACAGGTTGCGCGTATCTGGTGGATTGTCGGCGCCCTGATCGAGTCGGTATCACGCCAAAATCTGGAGTTGGGCGTATCGATCAAGAACCTTCTGGGAAAGGTAGATGCGTTGTTTCGAGTCATATTAATTATCGGTGAGCGTGGACTGTTAAAAAGACAGCCCATAGAGTTAATCAAGAACTTCCTGTTCTATATAGCGCAGCCGGAATGCGACGGACCCAAGTCTCAGGCCATAAAAACAGCCTATCGACTGGAGGAGTTCCTGCCCAGCGAAGCCGTGCGAAGCCAGGTTCTCGATAATATCGCTGGCCCCAATCAGGCGTTGCTGAAAACCGTAGCCGAGGCTATGAAAACCGATTTGGAAACGGTGAAATCGACGCTTGAAGTCTATGTTAATGGCGATCTGGGCAATACCGAATTACTCAAGGATATTCCACACGAGATGCACACCATTGCGGATACCCTGGCGATGATCGGGCTGGGGCAGCAGCGCCAGTTGATCGTGTCTCAAATCGATGCGGTTAAGGAATTTATCGAGGGTAAGCAGCCGCCGAGCGAAGATCAATTACTGTCGATGGCGGCAGAATTGATTCAGGTTGAGCAGGCGCTGGACCAGATGCAAAAACGCCAGCCCGTTAACGAGGGAGAAGAGCGTTCTGAGGCGGACGTATCCAAAGACTTCGAACGGGATAACGTATTAAGCGCGGTGGTAACCGCAGCGTTGGACAATATCCAGAAAACCAAGGGCGCTATCCTGGATTTCATCAAGGATTCTACGCGCGCCGAGAACATCGATTTGTGTGTAACATTAATGGGGGAGTCGAAAGGTGCGCTCGAATTGCTCAATCAGCAACATGCGGTGTCGGTAGTCGATGGCTTGATTCGGTATTTAAGCGAACATGATATTGTCGAATTTATGGATGCCAATCGGCTCGATTCGCTGTCCCAGGTAGTTGTCAGCCTCGAATATTACCTGGAGGCCCTGGGCGAACATCGAAGCGACGCCAATAGCATTCTCGATTTTGCCGATGCTCAAATTAAGACCTTACTTTCAAATGCCACGATCCCCAGTGGACTTGCCTCCGGTGAGCAGCTGGTCATAGTAGAAGAGCAGACCGGGGAAACTGCGGAGCCAGAAAATCTATTCGAGGCGTCTGCACTTGAAATTGACGATGCGCCAGGATTAGAGCTGGAGGTAGAACCGGTAGAAACGCCGGAATCAGCCCAATTGTCTGACGCTGAAATACCAGCCGATACTGACGACAGTTTAGCCGTAGAAGCGCCAGTCGAAGAGTCGAAACCGGTTGTAGCCGCCGAACTGGCAGTCGATGCTGAAATTGAAATGCCACCATCCGCGCCGACGTCGGGTGATTCCGAAGCCCTGGCAGACGACGAAAACCTGGACGACGATTCCAGCGAAGAGTTGGTCAATATACACGAAGTGCTGGAAGAGCCGTCAGAAAACGATGCCGGCGCCGAGGCAGGTGACCAGGATCAGCCCGAAACGGATAGATTGACTGGCGAACCAGTGAGCAAACCGGTAGAGGTTGTTCCAGTCGATGAAGCCTTGCCTGTGGTAGACCCGGACACAGATCCGGAAATTCTGGGGATTTATCTGGAAGAAGCCGAAGAAGAGTCGGAAAATATTCGTCGCTTACAGCAGGACTGGTTATTGCACGCGGAAGATGAAAACGCACTGAAGAATATTCGACGTGCTTTCCACACGATCAAGGGTAGTGGGCGTTTGGTAGGCGCGCTTAAAATTGCTGAGTTTGCCTGGGACTACGAGATACTGCTCAATCGCATTATCGACAGGACAGTGTTAGCTGAAGCCGATGTCATCGATGCGGTAGGGCAGGCAGCAGGTGCATTGGCTGAACTGGTCGTAGAGTTAAAAGACAACCAGCCGCCAACCGCTGATATTCCCTACCTGCGGGGCCTGGCCAGGGCTCTGGCCGAATTCAGGGCCGCACAGGTACTAAGCGAGCATACGCGGCAGAAGGGGGCGATTAGCGAGTCTCCTTACGACCAGATTGCTGATGGCCCGGAATCCGAAGCAGAGGAGACCCCCCCGGACCCTTTCGTACCGACGAAAGCAGACCCCATGCCCGGAAAAGAGGCAGGGGCGAGCACGCCCGACATTCCAGAGGCAGTCGAACCAACCGGCCTGTCGTTCGACCCGGAACTGTTGACCATCTATCAACAAGAGGTCGAACAGCACCTAAGCACAGTAAGTACCGCCCTTAAAAAGGCTGAAAAAATCCAGGAGTTGATTCCGCAGGAAGACCTGTATAGGGCTCTACATACTATCCATGGTGCTTCCCGTACTGCCGATATTGGCAGTATTGGCACGCTTGCAGCTTTGATGGAAAAACCCCTTAAGTCGGCGCTATCACAGTCTATGGCGCTGGATCACGAAATCGTAAGCCTCTATCGCCGGGGCTACGAAGCACTGCATTCTATGACCAGTGATCTGGTCGAAACCCGCCAGTTGCCACAGATTCCTGAAGAATTGAAGATCGATTTCGAAGCTTTAGCCGAAGATCTGGAAGAACACACCCTGGAATTAGCGGATGATTCAGACCAGCCCTCCGGAGAATTCATCGATACCCTGACATTAATGAATGAAGCTCCCGAACAGGAGCAGGATAATGAACTTCTAGGCATTTTTATCGATGAAGCCAGTGAATTGCTCGAAATGAGCGATCACACCCTGCACGACTGGGCCGAGCAGCAGGCCAGCGAAGATGGCGCCCAAGACTTTTCAGCAGTAATGGAATTGCAGCGGTATCTACATACGCTGAAGGGTGGCGCCAAGATGGCTGAGCTGAAGGAGATTGGTGACTTAAGCCATGAACTCGAATCTCTTTTCATTGCAGTGATCGATGGTCGCGTAGAGAAGAATGAAAACTTGATGGAGTTGCTGAAGAACAGTTTCGATCTACTTCATAAACAGATAGTAGAGGCAGGGAATAATCAACCCTTAACAGAATCGGTGGATCAGGTAGCGCTACTGAAAACCATGCGATCCAAAATTAGTGCAGATCGGCTCGAACAGGAGCTAGATGAAGAACGTGGCCTCGATAGCGAAGACATCGATATCGTGCATGAAAACTTTGGCGACGATGCACCTGGCGCCACCAGGCGATCATCCCAGGAAGTGATCAGGGTAAGGTCTGACCTGCTCGATAATCTGGTTAATTCAGCGGGTGAAGTCAGTATTTATCGGGCGCGTATGGAACAACAGGTCGCGGGTCTGGGGTCGTATCTCGGGGAGCTGGGGCAAACGATCGCGCGATTGAAAAACCAGTTGCGCAACCTGGAAAGCGAAACCGATGCGCAAATACATTTCAGCCACCGCATCAATGCGGAATCAACCGGTGAATTTGACCCGCTCGAACTCGATCGTTATACCATGATCCAGGAGTTATCCCGGTCCCTCAGTGAAAGCGTCAACGACCTGTCGAGTTTGCAGGGAATGCTGGGCGAACAGGTCAAGGATTCAGAAACATTATTGTTACAACAGTCGCGTGTGAACACCGATTTGCAGGATGGTCTGATCAAGAGCCGCATGGTCAAATTTTCCGGTTTGCTCACTCGCTTGCGTCGTCTGGTACGCCAGAGTAGCCAGGAGCTCGCCAAGAAAGCTGAGTTGGTGATCACCGGCGAGGAAAATGAAATTGATAATAAGGTGCTCGACCGCATGGTCGCGCCACTCGAACATATCATTCGTAACGCTATTTCGCACGGCATCGAAAAGCCGGTAGACCGTGTTAAGAATGGCAAGCCAGAAACCGGGAGGATATCGATCGATATTAGTCGCGATGCCTCTGATATTGTCATCAGGGTGAGCGACGACGGCGCTGGTATCAATCTAGACAAGGTACGAGGCCGTGCCCTGCAATTAGGCTTACTTGGGCAAGAGGAGCAGGCGGTCGCAGATAGCGATCTGCTGCAGTATATTCTGGAACCTGGATTCAGTACCGCGGAGCATATCACCCAGATGTCCGGTCGTGGTGTCGGGATGGATGTAGTGGATATCGAGATCAAGCAGCTCGGTGGTACACTGGCCATCGAAACCAGCCCCCAGGGAACTTCGTTTACAGCCAGGTTGCCGTTCACCCTGGCTATCAACCAGGCCATATTAGTGCGAGCGGGAGACGAAACCTATGCGATTCCGCTGATCAATATTGAGGGTATCACTCGCCTGGAGACCTATAAACTGGTAGAGCTCTATCAATCAGAAAAACCTGGGCTCGATTATGCGGGACAGAATTTTTCGCTGCATTACCTGTCGAGGCTGGTTGAGGCAGGGGAGCGATTCCATGCCGGAGATGATCAGGTCAAGCAACCCGTGATATTGAGCCGATCGGGCGATGTTCGTGTCGCATTGCACGTAGACGAGCTACTGGGTAGTCGCGAGGTTGTTGCCAAGTCCCTGGGCAAACAGCTGAGCCAGGTCAAGGGTTTGTCGGGCGCCAGTATACTGGCCGACGGCAGCGTCGTATTAATTCTGGACGTCAACGGTCTGGTGCGTCATGGATCGGGCAGTTCGGTAAAGATAGCCTATGGCGGTGTACCAGACGACGATACGCAAACGATTACCCGTGCTCGGAGCACCGTTATGGTAGTCGATGATTCGATAACGATGCGCCGCGTCGCCAGTAAACTACTGACGAGGCATAATTATCAGGTGGTGACTGCGAAAGACGGTGTCGATGCACTCGCCCAACTGGAAGAAGTTAGCCCCGACGTGGTGCTGCTCGACATAGAGATGCCACGGATGGATGGTTTTGAACTGGCCACGCACATGCAAAACGAGGCTTCTTACTCGAAAATTCCAATTATCATGATCACTTCGAGAACGGGGGAAAAACATCGTGATCGCGCCTTCAAAATAGGGGTCGTCAATTATATGGGCAAGCCCTATCAGGAAGAGGAATTACTCGAAAATATACAGCTCGCGCTAGGCGCCAACTAGTGGATAGCAGGCTGCAGGGTCTAAACGATGAATGACACGGTCATGTCCGTACGCTGTATGTTATTACCGCTGTCTTCGATGAACCTGGTCATTCCCAACTCGGCGGTCGCTGAAATTATCGGTTACTCGGCCCCGAGGCCCGTGTCCGGCACGAGTGACTGGTTCCTTGGCGTCGTAATGTGGCGAGGTGTTTATATACCCGTCGTGTCGGTAGAGGAAATGTGTGAGATCGACTCGGTCCATGTTGGCCCTCGGGCACGAATCGGAATACTGTATAACCCTGAAAGCGACCCGGATTTGCCCTATCTGGGTATACACATACAGGATATACCCCGGGCCTATCTGGCCGAATCTGACAAAATGGAAGCTGGAAGCGACAGCGGATTAAGCCAGTACCTGATTTCCAGGGTCGATGAAGACCACCAGGCGCGCACCATCCCCGATCTGGATCGGATATTTGGAGACCTCAAGGCCGAGTATGACCCGGAAAAAATTGATCAGGGGTAGGGACCCCTTTCCCACAGCGATTGTGCAATCGCCAATGCTGAAATAGCCGCGGTTTCCGTTCGTAATACCCGGGGACCAAGCCCGATTGAAATGAACCCAGCTTGTTTGGCGGCCTCTATTTCCGTATCGGACAGGCCTCCTTCAGAACCCACCAATAACGATATTTGTTTGCAGCCTGTCTCAGGAGGCAGTAACGAAATCAACTTATCGCCATCCATGTCGAGTAATATTTTAGCCTCGCGTTGAATCGAATGAAGCAGGACATCGCCCAGCGTCCCGTGGAAACTGATTTCAGGGGGGCGATGCCGCCCGCACTGCTCGCAGGCATCGACTGCGATCGCGCGCCAGTGCGCCAGCCTTTTATCGAGTTGTGCAGGTTTGAGCGGAATTTGCGTATGCTGTGAATTAAATACAGAAATCCGACTGACTCCGAGCTCGGTGCTTTTTTGCAGCATCCAGTCCATGCGATCACTGCGGCTTAATCCCTGGATAATTTCACTCGACAGGCTGGATTCACAGGTGTTTAACACACGGGTTTGAACCGAGGCGACTGCCTGCTTTGCCTGGTAGGACAACAATGACTCATAATCATGGTTGTCATCGGCGTTAAACAGGGCAATAGTTGCGCCGGCCTTCAATCTGAGTACATTTCGTACATAGTGACTGGTAGACGCTTCGAGCTGAATGCTGGCGCCAGGCGTTAGTGGTTGCGCCACATAAATGCGAGTCAGTCGCATGGCGAAATTCGCCCCCTGGGGTGTCTGGTACTCCCGAAGGAGTACTAGTAGCGGTAATGCTCAGGCTTATACGGGCCCTCGACCTTGACGCCGATATACTCGGCCTGTTCTTCGCTGAGTTGGGTCAGTGAGGCGCCAACCTTTTCCAGGTGCAGCCGCGCAACCTCTTCGTCCAGGTGTTTGGGCAGGGTATAAACCTCGTTTTTATACTTACCCGGGTTGCAGTAGATTTCCATCTGCGCCAGGGTCTGGTTGGTAAACGAGTTAGACATGACAAAGCTCGGGTGTCCGGTCGCACAACCCAGATTAACCAGGCGACCCTCTGCGAGCAATATGATGCGCTTGCCATCGGGAAAGATGACGTGGTCGACCTGCGGCTTGATGTTTTCCCACTCGTATTGCCTGAGTGCGGCGACTTCGATTTCATTGTCGAAATGACCGATGTTGCAAACAATCGCCTGGTCCTTCATCTGCAACATATGATCGTGGCGGATGACGTTGAAGTTACCGGTGGTAGAGACGAAGATATCGGCCTGTTTGCAGGCTTCATCCATAGTCACCACTCGAAACCCTTCCATCGTAGCCTGGAGTGCGCATATCGGATCAATTTCGGTCACACAGACCGTGGCGCCGAGGCCTTTGAGCGATTGCGCACAGCCCTTGCCGACATCACCGTAGCCAAGCACCAGTGCTACCTTGCCGGCTATCATTACATCGGTCGCACGCTTGATGCCGTCGACTAGTGATTCGCGACAGCCGTAAAGATTGTCGAACTTGGACTTGGTAACCGAATCGTTGACGTTAAACGCGGGGAACAGCAATTCCCCATTTTCCTGCATCTGGTACAGACGGTGGACACCGGTGGTTGTTTCTTCGGTCACGCCGAGTATATTTTTCAGGATTGAGGAGTACCAGTCGGGTGATTCGGCGACTTTTTTGCGGATCGCGGCATACAGTATCACTTCTTCCTCGCTGCCCGGATTGTCCAGTACCGAGATATCTTTCTCAGCCTTGCTGCCCAGATTAATCAGCATAGTCGCATCGCCACCATCGTCGAGAATCAGGTTCGGCGTGCCGCCATCGTGCCATTCCATCAGGCGGTGGGTGAATTCCCAGTATTCTTCCAGGGACTCACCCTTGAAAGCAAAAACCGGTACCCCGGACTCCGCGATGGCCGCTGCCGCGTGATCCTGGGTGGAAAAGATATTGCAGGATACCCAGCGTACTTCGGCGCCGAGCGCCACCAGGGTTTCAATCAGTACCGCAGTCTGGATCGTCATGTGCAGGGAACCTGCGATGCGAGCGCCTTTGAGCGGTTGCTCCGCGCCGTATTTGCCCCGTAGTGAGACCAGTCCTGGCATTTCCGTCTCTGCGATCGCAATTTCCTTGCGGCCCCAGGCGGCGAGTGAAATGTCGGCTACAACATGATCCTGGATCGGATCGTTCTTTACATTGGTATTCATAAATAAACCTGTCTATTTATGAGCGCAGTTGAATAATGATCAGGAATCGAGCCTGGCAGAGTGTCTGTCGCAGCGCCCCTCGAATCCCGGTGTGAAATTATAGGCCAGCCTCTGACTTCAACAATTCGGCCTTGTCTGTTTTTTCCCAGCTTAAATCGATGTCTTCGCGTCCCAGGTGCCCATACGCAGCGGTTTGCTGGTAAATGGGGCGGAGCAGGTCGAGCATGGTGATCAATCCCCTGGGTCGTAAATCAAAATGTTCGCGCACCAGTTTGATGATGCGATCGTGGCCTATTTTACCGGTGCCGAAGGTTTCGACGCTGATCGAAGTCGGTTCTGCAACACCGATTGCGTAAGAAACCTGTAACTCGCAACGATCGGCGATGCCTGCGGCGACGATATTCTTGGCGACGTAGCGCGCGGCATAGGCAGCCGAGCGATCCACCTTGGACGGATCCTTACCGGAAAACGCGCCACCGCCGTGGCGGGCCATGCCACCGTAAGTATCGACGATAATTTTGCGTCCGGTCAGGCCGGCATCGCCGACCGGCCCACCGATGACGAATCGACCCGTCGGGTTGACATGGATTTG
>JBGMRM010000031.1:0-10166 GCA_048061415.1 Gammaproteobacteria bacterium
GTGAATACTTCCCTGTAGGCTCATTTTCTCATCCATGAGAAAATACGGTTTTGAGCCCTTCCACCCAAGACAGCCCGTCACTATTTCAGGAACCTTTATTGGTCAATATCAAAAGTAACGAATTATTCCGGGTAGTAGTGCAATAAAATATCAGCAAAGCCGATTTTAATTCGGCAAAAAACCGCGTATCATAATAACCCAGTAAATTAGTCAGTTATTCACCCAGAGGATTTTCGATGGACGCTTTAGAACGCATTAAACAGCAGGTTGATGCTCATCCTGTGCTTATTTATATGAAGGGGACGCCGCAATTGCCCCAGTGTGGCTTTTCCAGCCGGACCGCGGAGGCATTGAAATCGCTGGAGGTTGAATTCGCATTTGTCAACGTGCTTAGCGACCCTGAAATATTTCAAAACCTGCCGCGTTTTGCCGACTGGCCTACCTTTCCCCAGGTTTATATCGATGGCGAACTGGTCGGCGGATGCGACATCACACTGGAAATGCATGCTTCCGGGGATCTGGAAAAAATGGTTAAATCGGCGATCGAGAAAAAAGCCAGTTAAAAGGCGCAGATTTGTATCAGGCGCCCGGATGCCATAACAGGGCTTGTTGGATCAGTCGACGGGTTTTAATGCCTCGCTCGCAGCGGAAACGATATCCGCCACTGTTGGTTCTGGATCAAGCTTGTGGTCATACCAGGCGCCAAGCGAAATTTTCAGGGGCTGTCCGAGATCGCTGGTTTGTTTCGTATGGCGCTTTACGCTCTCAATCAGGCGTTGAAACATCCTGGGGTTAAAGACATCCGGGTCCGGATACTGAATCGAAACCGCAAAAGTCTCTGTATCGAAGCGCGCAACCATATCCATCGGCCGCAATGCCAGTTGCAGTGAATTTGATATGGTTTTTAGCGTTCCGGGGCGCAATTGCGAACCTTCGGCATTCACTTCGATCAGCCCAAGACCGATACCCCCGCCTCTGCTTGCGCAGTGTTTGACCAGTGATTCGATATGCGTCTCCAACTGTGCCCTGTTCGGCAGGTTGGTTTCAGGGTCCTGCAGGCTATATTGCCTGACGCGCATAACATGATTGCCGAGGGACCGGGTTCGTTCGCGTAACTCGTTTTGCTGGTGAGCAGTGCGGCCTGCGCCATATACGCGCGCTGCGAGTTCAAACTGGTTTGCCGATTTGGAGATAAAGTCATCGACACCACGGTCGAATGCAACCACGATACTGGAAGTCGTATCTTCTGCGGTGAGCAGGACGATACCGGTATATCGGTCATTATTTTCATCCCAGCGGCGAATCAGGTCGGTCACTTCCAGGCCGTTCATACCGGGCATCCAGAAATCTGCGAGCACCACATCCGCACGACGCTGGTTTAAAAAAAACAGGGCTTCGTAGCCGGATGAAGCGGTACGAATATCGGTGAAGCCGGATTTAGTCAATCCGGATTTAACTACTTCCCTGCTAAACTGGAGGTCGTCGACAACGATTATGGAAAGGTCTTCTTTTTGCAAAATGTAAGCGGCTGAGATAATTTGGCCGGATTATAAATCAAAATTACCGTGGTGGCTGTACAAAAGTTGAATCGTTAATAATCTTGCAAAATAGCTCTGCGGTCTTTTCCGCGTCGTATATGGCCGAGTGGGCCTCGTCGGAATTCCACGCCAGGCCAGCGGCTTCGACCGACCGTGCCAGCACGGTTTGGCCATAGGCCAGTCCAGCCAGAGAGACAGTATCGAAAATACTGAAGGGATGGAAAGGATTACGTTTGATCCCTGCGCGTAGCGTAGCGGCGTTGAGAAACTTCAGGTCGAAATGAGCGTTATGCCCAACCAGTATAGCTCTGCTGCAATCGTTTTGCTTTACCGCTTCACGAATCGGCTTGAAAATCTTTGGCAGTGCCTGTTTTTCATCCAGTGCGAGACGAAATGGGTGATCGACATCGATTTTATTGACTTCCATCGAAGCCGGTTCGAGGTTGGCGCCTTCGAAAGGTGTGACGTGGCAGGATACGGACTCCGTGCAGTAGAGTTTACCCTGGCTGTCCATGGCTATTATCACTGCCGCGATTTGCAACAGCGCATCGGTTTGTTCATTGAATCCACCGGTTTCGACATCGACTACGACTGGCAGGTAACCTCTAAAACGCGTCGATATTGGATTTATTTTATTCATCGGCAACTATTTTCCAGTGCAATACTTCGCCGGCCCTGAATGGCACCAGGATCAGGTCGGCGAAGCTCAGGGTTTCAGGAACCTTCCACTCGATTCTTTCCAGACTCACGTTGGCATCGTTCACCGGTAGTCGATAAAAAGCAGGCCCATTCAAGCTCATGAACGCTTCGAAGTGAGTGAAATCCCCGCTGAGTTCAAAGGCTTCGGCATACAGTTCGATCGCACAATGGGCGGAATAAATACCCGCACATCCGCAGGCCGATTCCTTGGTATGCCGGGCGTGTGGCGCGCTGTCGGTACCGGCGAAAAAATGGCCTGAACCACCGCTTGCTGCCTTTAATAAGGCCAGTCGGTGCTCTTCACGCTTGGCCACGGGTAAACAGTAGTGGTGGGGTCGAATACCGCCTGCGAACATCGCGTTGCGATTGATCAACAGATGATGCGGGGTGATCGTGGCAGAGAGCCTGCCATCCTGTGATTCCACGTAGTCGACCGCCTCGCGCGTGGTAATGTGTTCGAACACAATCGGTAGTTCCGGGAAGTCAGATCTGATTGTATTCAGTGTTCTGTCGATGAATATTTTCTCTCGGTCGAATACATCGATCGCCTTCCCGGTAGCTTCTCCATGAACCAGTAAAGGAAAGGCATGGGTTTGCATGGCTTCCAGCACCGCATAAATATTTGCAATATCGGTGACCCCCGCATCGGAATTTGTCGTGGCGCCAGCCGGGTAAAGCTTGGCGGCGAATACGAAGTCGGACACGCTGGCTTTGGTAATTTCTTCGCTGCTGGTGTGGTCGGTGAGGTATAGCGTCATCAGCGGCTGGAATCCACAGGCGGCCGGTATTGCCGAGAGGATACGTTGGCGATAAGCAAAAGCATCATCGCAGCTTCTAACCGGTGGGTTCAGGTTTGGCATTACGATCGCGCGCGAAAATTGCCTGGCCGAATCGGCGACAATCGATTCCATGTAGGGCGTATCGCGCAGGTGCAGGTGCCAGTCATCGGGTTTGATGATCGAGAGTCTATCCATTCTTTTATTGATTTATCGGAGAATACAAATAATTATATGGGGATAGATTATCATATGAAAATTATTCGGTTAGTAAATATGCCGTATAATAGCGCCGGGGACCAATGTTTATTTGGTCAGTTAGCACGCCGCAAGATGTCTTTAGTAACCCAAACTCGGCACTGCAGCCAGGGTTTCCCTAAAATATGCCGGAACAAAAACAAAAGCGAGTAGCAAATGGCAAATGATAAAGACATCGACCCGCAGGAAACCCAGGAATGGATAGGGTCGCTCGAATCGGTGCTGGAACGCGAAGGTCCCGAACGCGCACATTTCCTGCTCGAAAAGCTAATCGACAAGGCCAGACGCTCGGGCGCATACCTGCCTTATACCGCCAATACCGCCTATGTGAATACCATACCGGTTTCGACCCAGCGGCCCATTCCAGGCGACCAGGCGATAGAACACACGATCCGTTCGGTGATCCGCTGGAATGCGGCCGCGATGGTGGTGCATGCCAACAGGAAATCCGCTGAACTGGGGGGGCATATTGCCAGCTTTGCCTCGGCGGCTACTTTATACGATGTCGGATTCAGTCATTTTTTCCGCGCACCCAACGAACAACACAAGGGGGATCTGGTATTTTTCCAGGGTCATTCTGCGCCAGGGATTTACGCACGCGCGTTCCTCGAAGGTCGAATCAGCAAGGAGCAACTGGAGTCATTTCGCCAGGAGGCGCTCAACGAAAATGGGTTGTCGTCGTATCCGCATCCCTGGCTAATGCCCAATTTCTGGCAATTTCCGACCGTGTCTATGGGGCTTGGACCGTTGATGGCAATCTATCAGGCGCGATTCATGAAATACCTGGAAAGTCGGGAGATTCAACCCCAGTACGACCGTAAAGTCTGGGCGTTTATGGGTGATGGTGAAATGGATGAGCCGGAATCACTCGGAGCGATTTCGCTGGCGTCGAGAGAAAATCTGGACAATTTGATTTTCGTGGTCAATTGTAATTTACAGCGCCTGGATGGTCCGGTGCGTGGCAATGGAAAAATCATTCAGGAGCTGGAAGCGGTTTTTCGCGGCGCCGGCTGGAATGTAATCAAGGTAATCTGGGGATCCTACTGGGATCATTTGCTCGCCAAGGATGAACACGGCCTGTTACATAAACGCATGGAAGAGGCGGTCGATGGAGAATACCAGGCTTACAAGGCCAAGGGCGGGGCCTATACGCGCGAGCACTTTTTTGGAAAGTATCCGGAGCTGAAGGAAATGGTAGCCGATATGTCCGACGAGGATATCTGGCGACTCAATCGTGGGGGTCACGACCCGCATAAGGTTTATGCCGCTTACGCCGAAGCGGTTGAATACAAGGATCGTCCTACGGTCATCCTCGCCAAAACCGTGAAAGGTTACGGCATGGGCGAATCCGGCGAAGGACAAAATATTACCCATTCTCAAAAGAAGATGGGCGAGCAGGCATTAAAGGCATTCCGCGACCGCTTCAATATTCCCATAAGCGATGAAAAAATTGCCGAAGCACCGTTTTATCGATTTGCAAAAGACAGTGAGGAAATGCAGTACATGCGCAAGCAGCGCGAAAAACTCGGTGGCTATATGCCGGTACGCACCGATACTTCCGAGCCGCTGGTCATTCCGGGTCTGGAAAGCTTCGACGCGCTGTTGCAAGATAGCGGCGACCGTGAGTTTTCGACCACCATGGCCTTTGTGCGTTTACTGTCTACGCTGACGCGCGACAAGCAGATTGGTAAGAAAATCGTTCCGATCGTGCCCGATGAAGCCCGCACTTTTGGGATGGAAGGCATGTTCCGCCAACTTGGTATTTACTCGTTCAAAGGGCAGCTCTACGAACCGATGGATTCCGACCAGGTAATGTATTACCGCGAAGACAAGAAAGGCCAGATTTTGCAGGAAGGCATCAACGAGGCGGGCGCCATGTCGTCGTGGATTGCAGCAGGGTCTGCCTATAGTACACACGGCATCAACATGATTCCATTTTATATCTTTTACTCGATGTTTGGGTTCCAGCGCATCGGTGATCTCGCCTGGGCCGCCGGGGACATGCAGGTGCGTGGGTTTTTGATGGGGGGAACTGCGGGGCGCACCACGCTGGCGGGCGAGGGACTGCAACACCAGGATGGTCACAGCCTGATCGTCGCCGGCACGATACCGAACTGTGTTTCTTACGATCCCACGTTTGCCTACGAACTCGCGGTGATTCTTCATAGCGGACTAAAGCGCATGTTTCAATTGAATGACAGGGTGTTTTACTACGTCACGGTGATGAATGAAAACTATGCGCATCCGGCAAAACCCAAAGGCTCGGACGAAGGCATCATCAAGGGTATTTACTGCCTGCAGGAAGGGGATAAGAAGGGCAAAAAGGTTCAATTGATGGGGTCGGGTACTATTTTGCGTGAAGTCATCGCGGCCGCCGAGCTGCTCAAGGCCGATTTCGATATCAACGCCGACATCTGGAGCGTGACCAGTGTCAATGAACTGGCCCGCGAGGGTAACGACTGCGCCCGCTGGAACCTGTTACATCCGGGTAAGAAAAACAGGAAAAGTTATCTTGAGTCGCAACTTCAGGGTCGTAAAGGACCGGCCGTGATGGCAAGCGACTATAACCGCGCCTTCGTCGACCAGCTACACGAATTTGTTCCGATGCGATTTGTAACCCTCGGTACCGATGGCTTTGGTCGCAGCGATACCCGTGAAAACCTGCGTATCTTTTTCGAGGTGAACCGGTATTACGTAGTCCTGGCCGCGCTCAGGGCTTTATCCGATGAAGGCGAAATCGACAATAAGCTCACTCAACAGGCGATCAAAAAGTACCAGATCGATCCAGAAAAACCCAATCCGATGACCGTTTAGTCAGCGGCACAGGAGATAGCAGTGGCAGAACAACTAACAATATTGTTACCGGATGTGGGTGATTTCGACGAGATTGAAATCATCGAAGTGTTGATTGCGGCGGGCGATGAAATAGAGGTCGAAGATTCGATCATCGTGCTCGAATCGGACAAGGCGACGATGGAAATACCGAGTCCCTATGCCGGCAAGGTCGAATCGGTTTCGGTCAAGGTCGGTGATCGAATTTCAGAAGGGACAGAAATCGCCAAACTGAGTGCTACAAAGGTGAGCGAAGCGGCGCAATCCGACCGGTCGGATTCGCCGGAAATCGAAACAGAGCCGACTCCCGAACCAGAGAGCAAACCCGTTGAGCCTGCAAAAGAGGAATCGAGTGTCCCAGCACCACCGGCACACGCGCCGGGGAAAGAACCAGAGCCGCCAGCCGCTAATTTAACTGCCGAAACCGGTAAGCAATCCGGTCAGCCAATCCATTCTAGCCCTTCGGTTCGTCGGTACGCCCGCGAGCTGGGTGTCGATCTGGAGCGGGTGACCGGTACGGGCGCCAAGGGAAGAATTTTAAAGGAGGATGTCAAGGCTTTCATCAAGTCCTCTTTAGCGGGCGCCGCGAGTGCCGGCGCCGGGGGTATCGCGGTATCGGCCATGCCGGAGATCGATTTTTCCAAATTCGGCGAAATCGAGGCAGTACCCTTAAGCCGTATCCAGAAGCTATCCGGTGCGCATTTACACCGCAGTTGGGTGAGCGTGCCACATGTTACCCAGTTCGATGAAGCGAATATCACCGATCTCGAAGCCTTCAGGAAATCGCTCGCCGGCGAGGCGGAGAAAAAAGCGGTTCGCCTGACCTTGCTGGTTTTCTTAATGAAGGCCGTGGTCACTGCGCTAAAGGCATACCCGGATTTTAATGCTTCGCTCGATAGTAGCGCAGAGCACCTGATTTTAAAAAAATACTTCCACATAGGTGTCGCGGTCGATACGCCAAACGGACTCGTCGTCCCGGTGATTCGCGATGTCGATCGCAAGGGAATATTCGACCTCGCTGCCGAACTCGGTGCTACCGCTGAACGAGCGCGTGAAGGCAAGTTGGCGCCGGGTGACATGCAGGGCGGTTGCTTTACCATTTCGAGTCTTGGCGGGATTGGCGGTACACATTTCACGCCGATCGTGAATGCGCCCGAAGTAGCAATACTGGGTGTTGCCAGGGCTAAAATGCAGCCGGTGTATCAGCCGGATGGCAATTTCGGGCCAGGCCTGATATTACCGCTGGCATTGTCTTATGATCATCGAGTTATCGATGGCGCGCAGGGCGCCAGGTTTAGCAGTTATCTGGGCCAGGTCATCACAGATATCAGAAGGGTATTACTGTAAGAAGGTGCATTGGAGAACCGGTGCTGCCGGATCGGTAAAAATTAAATAAAGCGTTGGCGATGCGGCGCAAGCCACACAATCGGCTACTGCCGATACGGAGGCAGAGATGAAAGCAGAGGTACTGGTACTTGGCGCGGGCCCTGGCGGTTATACCGCCGCATTTCGAGCAGCAGACCTGGGTAAGAAAGTGGTACTGGTCGAGCGCTACGAATCACTCGGTGGCGTTTGCCTCAATGTCGGCTGTATCCCGTCGAAGGCACTGCTGCATACCGCACAAATAATCAATGAAGCGGGCCATATGGAGGCCAATGGGGTTAAATTTGGCAAGCCTGAAATCGACCTGCAGGGTATTAACGGTTTTAAGAACCGAGTCGTGAGCAAGCTCACCGGCGGACTCAGGCAACTGGCCAAACAACGCAAGGTCGAGGTGCTTAACGGCGTGGGCGAATTTATCGACCCGAATAACCTGGCTGTAGTCCAGGATGGCAAGGAAACCCGTATCGAGTTCGAACACTGCATCATTGCCGCCGGATCACAGGCCATGCAGATTCCAGGCTTCCCCAATGACGATGAACGCCTGATGGACTCTACCGGTGCACTGGATCTGACCGATGTGCCAAAAAAATTGTTGATTGTCGGTGGCGGCATAATCGGGCTCGAAATGGCGACTGTTTACCATGCGCTCGGGTCCGAGATAACCGTGGTTGAATTCATGGATAGCCTGATCCCGGGCTGCGATAAGGATCTGGTGAGACCCTTAAACAAGATCATTTCCAAACGCTACAGCGCGATTTACCTGAAAACAAAAGTCACCGAAATAAAGCCCCAGAAAAATGGCCTGAAGGTCAGTTTCGAGGGCGATAAGGCGCCCGAGCCGCAGGTGTTCGACAAGGTGCTGGTCGCCGTGGGTCGCCGCCCCAACGGTCTCAAAATTGGCGCTGAAAAAGCCGGGGTCAAGGTAGACGAAGCAGGATTTATCGAAGTTGACAAGCAGATGCGCACCAATGTTGCGAATATTTTTGCGGTCGGCGACATCGTCGGCAATCCGATGCTGGCGCATAAGGCTACACACGAAGCCAAGGTCGCTGCGGAAGTGGTCGCCGGTATGAAATCCTGGTTCGACCCCAGAGCCATTCCGTCGGTAGCCTATACCGATCCGGAGGTGGCATGGATGGGTTTGAGTGAAACCGAAGCCAAAAGCCAGGGCATCGATTATGAAAAAGGCGCTTTCCCCTGGGCAGCGAGCGGGCGCGCACTGGGGCTCGGTCGCGATGAAGGCCTGACCAAGGTGCTATTCGACCGGGAAAACAGACGCATAATCGGCGCCGGCATCGTCGGGCCAAACGCCGGTGAATTGATCGCCGAGGCCGTGCTCGCGCTGGAAATGGGTGCTGACGCCGAAGATATCGGCCTGACCATACACGCACACCCGACGCTTTCGGAAACCTTCAATTTTGCGGCCGAAATGGTGGAAGGAACCATCACTGATTTATATATCCCGAAGAAAAAATAAGCGGTTCGGTAAAAAAGCTTCTATCCAGGTTTATCGACCAGGTCATTAATCTTGGTGGTTGAGGATACCCTGTTACATTACCATCGCATCGGCGGCGGCGAACCGCTGATTATCCTGCATGGCCTGTTTGGTTCGAGTAAAAACTGGCAGTCGCTGGCGCAGGTATTTGCCGAACATTTTGAGGTTCATACGCTCGATCTGAGAAATCACGGGCAATCTTTTCACCACCCGGATATCGACTATCGCCTGATGGCCGAAGATGTTTATCGACTGTTAAGCCACCTGGGTATCGATCGTTGCAGAATGATTGGGCACAGCATGGGCGGCAAGACGGCCATGTTGCTGGCGTGGGAGCATGCGGCAAAGATTTCGCAGCTAGTGGTAGCCGATATCGCGCCAGTCCCTTACCCGCATGATTACGACCACCTGATCGACCCGATACTGGCACTGGAACTCGACCGCTACGAAAGTCGGTCTTCGATAGATGAAGCCCTGCAAACTGATATTCTGGAGGCGCCACTTCGTGCTTTTCTGATGCAAAACCTGTTTCGTGATGGCCAGCGTTGGCGCTGGAAAATAAACTGGGGTGCGATCAAACTAAACCTGGACAGGATTACCGGTTATCCTGAGCTTTCAG
Source organism: Gammaproteobacteria bacterium (assembly GCA_048061415.1). Taxonomy (GTDB): domain Bacteria; phylum Pseudomonadota; class Gammaproteobacteria. The sequence goes on from JBGMRM010000031.1 coordinate 9,601, forward strand.
CGGACTGGCAGGTCGCCTGCCCGACGCTTTTTATACGCGGGGAAAAATCCGACTATATCGGTGAATCGGAAGAAGCGCTGATCCTCAGGCATTTCAACCCGGTCGTGATTAAAACCCTCGATAATGCCGGACACTGGTTACAGGCAGAACAGCCCAGGGCATTCGCCAGGCTGGTACTGGATTTCCTGCTCGAATGAGTGGTTGAGCACCCTCTTTAGGTTCTCGAGTTACTCCAGGCCTTAGGCCCAAAATTTAATTCATTCCGCTTAAGAATTCACCCTGGGGGTCGGTAACGCCGGTTACTCACTGCCACTGTTATCGATAATGTCACTCAGGGTAATTTTATTGACTATCGCCATCTCCGGTTTGCTAACCGAGGGTTTCGCCGCGCCGCGACGTTACCTGGCGCCAATGGAAGAATCGCGTTGGGAAATGACCGTTTCCAGTGCCGTGCGGTGTGAAATGGAACATGTAATTCCCGATTCTGGCAAAGCGGTATTTTCACAGGAGGCGGGACGAAAACTTCGACTTAAGTTGCTAAGCTTTCAGCGCTTCAAGCAGGGAGT
>JBGMRM010000032.1:0-10023 GCA_048061415.1 Gammaproteobacteria bacterium
CCCGCAAACTTCATCACGATCTGCACCACCGCTACCAGGGTGAAGACAAAAACCAGTGCGAACAGCAATCCGATGAAGATAAAGTGGCTGATTTTACCGTGCTTGAAATCGCGTTCGCGATTGGCATTGCTTTGCACGCCGATGAATGCGGACATGGTGCTCCGGAGTAATTGCCAGAAAGTGATTCGATTAATTTCTTCGCCGTCGTCGGCCGATTTTTTCACGGACTTAAGCTCCTGGAACTCGAGTAGGGTATAACATTAGCGGTGCGGTACCGTAGCGTTGCTTCTGATGGAACTGGACCTCGGATAAAGGCCAACATTGTAAATCAATATGGTCGATATCGATAAGAATAATATGGTCTATATCGGTAAGAATAATGCCACTACAGGGTACCGATTGCCGTTGGGCGCCCAGCTGGAAGTGGGCGAAATTCTGAGTAATTTTGAGCAGGATGCGCTAGCGTTTGAATTGAAAGGCTGTATAATCCGGGCTTGATTTTAGCACCGTACGAATGACTCATTTCGACGGCATTGGTTTCGATTTTATAACGGCATTCTCCAGGCTACGGCATAAGGCGAGTAATCCGTGTTTTAAGTTTTAAGTTTTGAGTGAGGGGGGTAACAATGAATTTAACCAGATTGGCCAGACGATGGTCTGTGACTCTTGCGGGCGCAGTATCGACGCTGCTGGTGTCATCGGCAAATGCCGAATTAACCCTGAATATGACCAAAGGGGTCACGCCCATCAGCCGCGAGGTATACGGGCTCCATATGATCGTATTCTGGATATCCGTGGCGATAGGGGTCGTGGTATTTGGCGCCATGGCATGGTCAATTATTTACCACAGAAAATCGAAGGGAGCCGAGGCAGCGACTTTCCACGAAAGTACGGCAGTCGAAATAGCCTGGACGGTAGTGCCTCTAATCATCCTGGTCGGGATTGCGATCCCGGCTACCAAATCGCTACTTAAACTCGAAGACGCCAAATCCGGTGCGGAAATCAACCTCCAGGTCACGGGTATTCAGTGGAAATGGAAGTACAACTATATCGACGAGGGTGTCGAATACATCAGCTCCCTGGCGCAAAGCAGCCGTGACGTGATAAAAGACCCCACCGGAAACAAAAATTACCTGCTCGAAGTAGACGAACCGGTAGTTTTACCGATCAATAAAAAGATTCGTTTCCTGTTCAGCTCCGATGACGTTATTCACTCCTGGTGGGTTCCAGACCTGGCGGTAAAACAGGATGCAATCCCCGGGTTTGTTAATGACTCATGGGCAACCATCCTGGAGCCGGGTACCTATCGCGGCCAATGTGCCGAGTTGTGTGGTAAGGACCATGGATTCATGCCAATCGTTGTCAAAGCCGTGACACAACCAGAATACGAAAAATGGATCGCAGGCAAAAAAGCCGAGGCTGTTGCGGTTAGTGCGGCGGCCGAACAGCAATGGTCGATGGAGGATCTAATGGCCAAAGGTCAATCCGTATTTTCCGCGAACTGTGCAGCCTGCCATGGATCGACCGGTGCCGGCATCCCGGGTATATTTCCAGCCCTGACTAATAGCCCGGTCGCCACCGGAGACCTGCTGGAGCATATGAACGTGGTGCTAAACGGCAGGCCCGGCACCGCGATGGCTGCCTATAAGACCCAGCTCAACGATGTTGACCTGGCTGCGGTCATTACCTTCGAAAGAAACAGTTTAGGCAATAGTGTGGGTGACATGGTTCAGCCATCGGCCATCAAGAATGCGAGATAAGGGGATTTAAATGACTATTGAAGCAACTCATGACGAACACGGCGAACTCCACGACCACGACCACGACCATGGCCATGGCCCGGCCAGGGGCTGGACGCGGTGGATTACGACGACTAATCATAAAGACATAGGTACGCTTTACCTGTGCCTGTCATTTACCATGTTCCTCATCGGCGGCGCCATGGCGATGGTGATTCGGGCCGAATTATTCCAGCCGGGCCTGCAATTTGTGCAGCCGGAATTTTTCAACCAGATGACCACGTTGCACGGCTTGATCATGGTATTCGGCGCGATCATGCCCGCCTTTGTCGGGCTTGCCAACTGGCTGATTCCGATGATGGTCGGCGCGCCGGATATGGCCTTACCCAGATTGAATAACTGGAGCTTCTGGCTTTTACCCTTTGCATTCGCAATACTCATCAGTACCCTTTTTATGGAAGGTGGCGCGCCTGCGTTCGGATGGACATTCTATGCGCCGCTGTCGACTACCTTCGCCCCTAAAAGCACCGATTTCTTCATAGTTGCCGTGCATTTGATGGGTATTTCGTCGGTCATGGGTGCGATCAATATTATCGCCACCATTTTGAATATGCGCGCACCTGGCATGACCCTGATGAAAATGCCGTTGTTCGTATGGACCTGGCTGATTACCGCTTATTTATTGATCGCGGTGATGCCGGTGCTTGCGGGTGTGGTAACGATGATGTTAACCGACCGCAATTTCGGTACATCGTTCTTCGACGCTGCAGGTGGCGGCGACCCGGTCATGTTCCAGCATATATTCTGGTTCTTCGGCCATCCGGAAGTGTATATCATGATCCTGCCGGCCTTTGGCATTATCTCGATGATCATACCCACTTTTGCGCGTAAGCCGTTATTTGGATACAGCTCGATGGTCTATGCGACGGCATCGATCGCGATCCTGTCATTCATGGTATGGGCCCACCATATGTATACCACAGGTATGCCGGTGGCCGGTGAGTTGTACTTCATGTACGCAACCATCCTGATTTCGGTACCGACCGGTGTTAAGGTATTCAACTGGATAGCCACGATGTGGAGGGGCTCGATGACCTTCGAGACCCCGATGTTATGGGCGCTGGGATTTATCGTGATGTTCACGATTGGTGGATTTTCCGGACTGATGCTGGGTGTGGCTCCGGCCGATATGCAGTACCAGGATACCTACTTCGTGGTGGCGCATTTCCACTATGTGCTGGTCACCGGTGCATTGTTCTCGATTATTGCGGCGTTTTATTACTGGGTGCCCAAGTGGACAGGTCACATGTACAACGAATTGCATGGCAAAATTCACTTTTGGTGGTCGACCATTGCGGTCAACGTGTTATTCTTTCCGCAGCATTTCCTTGGACTTGCGGGCATGCCGCGGCGTATTCCGGATTATTCCCTGCAATTCGCCGAATTTAATATGGTCTCCAGTATCGGTGGATTTGCCTTTGGACTGGCGCAGATATTCTTTCTTTACATCGTCGTGAAGACTATTAAGGGTGGCAAAAAAGCCAGCGACAAAGTATGGGAAGGTGCGACTGGCCTGGAGTTTGAACAGCTACCATCGCCTCCGCCATACCATAGCTTCACGGTAGCACCCGAAATCAAATAACTGGCGAGGTTAAATACCTGGTTCGCGGCGCTATATTCAGGGGCAGTCGATGCAAGACGAAATACTGACTAAAGAGATACCACCCGAGGTTCGTAGACGACGACTGAGGCTGATCGTGGTCGTCCATTTGCTAATCATAGCTGTTTTTTTTGTGGCGGCATTTTTTATGAGTACCTTCACATGAAGTCAACAGCACTCGAGATAAGGGTGATACCGCTACCGATGTTCGGGTTTGGTTTTTCCGTTGTGCCGTTGTACGATATCCTGTGGGAAAAGTATCGCCGGGCAGCCCACAGGAAATAAAATTCAGGTAAACCAGAGAGAGACAAGTCATGAGCACAGCATCACCAGATGATTATTATGTCCCGCACGGTACCCATTGGCCAATCATTGGTTCCATAGGACTGACGTTAACTGTAGTCGGATTCGTCAGATACCTGCACGGCGCCGAAATGACTACCATGTTCCTGGGAGTCGCCATCGTCATTTTTATGATGTACGGCTGGTTTGGCCAGGTGATCGATGAGAGCCTAGCCGGTACTTATAACAGGCAGGTCGATATGTCATTCCGATGGGGCATGGGCTGGTTTATTTTTTCCGAGGTCATGTTTTTTGGCGCATTTTTCGGCGCGCTGTTTTATGCGCGAATGTTCTCGGTTCCCTGGTTAGGCGGCGCCTCCAACAATGATGCGACTGCCTGGCTATTATGGCCGGATTTCGAAGCGACCTGGCCACTGCTTGCAGTACCGCTGGCGGATAAATTTGCAGTCGCCAAAGAAGCCATGGGTGCGTGGGGTTTGCCCGCCCTAAATACCGCTGTTCTCCTGACTTCCGGATTGACCGTGACGCTCGCGCATCATGCGCTCAAGCGCAGGGATCGCGTATGGCAGGTTTACTGGCTGGCTGCTACCGTGGGACTTGGATTCTTATTCGTAGGTTTGCAGGCCAGTGAATATATAGATGCTTATCAAACGCTGAATTTACGTCTCGATTCGGGTATTTATGGCACCACATTTTTCATGTTAACCGGTTTCCACGGTTTCCACGTGACTATGGGTGCGATCATGCTGCTGGTCATCACGATTCGTTCGATGAAGGGCCATTTCACCCCGGAAAACCACTTCGCTTTCGAGGCGGTAGCCTGGTACTGGCACTTTGTTGACGTTGTCTGGCTGGGGCTGTTTATATTTGTATACTGGCTCTAATTAATTGGGGTCAGAGTTAAGACTCTGACCCCAATTAATTTAAAAAGCACGGCCATTGGCCGTGCTTTTTTATTGGAGCAGGTGGGGGTTAAGCGACGAATGTCGCTTTTATCGCCTTGAATGCATTGCTTTCAATTTGACGGATACGTTCGGCAGAGACACCGAATTCATCGGCCAGTTCGTGCAGGGTTGCCTTCGTGTCACTCAACCAGCGCCGCTTAACGATTGTCTTGCTGCGATCGTCCAGCTGTTCCATCGCTTCATTCAACTGCTGAGAATTCCAGGCTTCCGAATCGCTTGCTTCGAGCATTAATTCTGGAGACGCGGTACTCGATACCAGCGTATTTTCAGGCGCTAAATAACCAACATCGTCATCGTCCTCGCCGCCCATATTGAAACCGACATCGTGGTTGTTGAGGCGTTTCTCCATCTCCAGCACATTTTCCGGGGTCACCCCCAGGGTTTCGGCGACGTACTCGATCTCTTCCGGCTTAAACCAGCCGAGGCGGGTCTTCTGGCTGCGTAATTTAAAGAATAATTTTCGCTGAGCCTTGGTAGTGGCAATTTTGACGATGCGCCAGTTTTTTAATATGTATTCATGAATTTCAGCCTTGATCCAGTGCACTGCGAATGAAACCAGGCGTACGCCGACTTCGGGGCGAAAGCGTTTAACCGCTTTCATCAGGCCTATGTTACCTTCCTGGATTAAATCAGCGATAGAGAGACCATAACCTGCGTAATTATTGGCCACTTTGATCACGAAGCGCAGATGAGGTAACACCAGCTTTTGCGCTGAGGCGATGTTGCCAGTTTCCTGTAAATCGGCAGCGAGCTGGTATTCTTCTTCCTGACTCAATATAGGGATACTTCTGGCTGCCCGCATATAGGCTTCCAGGTTCGAAGAACCCAGCAGTATCGGTAGTTTGTTACCTGTATTGACTAATTCTGTACCCATTTAAAGACCTCTAGCGCTGTTTAGCACTCAATCTATTAGAGTGCCAATTATTAGAGCATAAATTGGCAAAAGAGTTCAAGCTTTTTGATCAGCTTATTAACAAATATTAATATAGTGGAACGGTGCGGATTTTCAAGCAGTTACGGTATTCGTGCAATTTACGGGTTAAACGTTTAGAGCCTGATTTTGACGCTTGATATTGACCAGGGTGCTAATGCGGTCGAGTAAATCGTCTTCGTTGACGGGTTTGGTAATAAAGTCATTGGCCCCGGCGCCAAAGATTCCGGTGAAGTCGGTATGTTCGTCTTCGGCTGGCTCAATCGTCATCAACAATACCGGCAAGCCAAGATAGTCTAGATCCAGTTCGTTACGGATAGTCTGGATCATTTCGAATCCGCTTATCTTACTGGTCAGCATTAAATCGCTTATCAGGATATCGACCGAGCAATGGTCATTACTGGCAATATCTTCACGAAGAAAATCGAGTGCTTCGCTCGACTCGCTGAAGTGGATAAAGTCGATTTCGTTTTTGCTTAAAATGGAGCTGGTAATCGCGGTCGAGGTCGCACTTTTATCGACATACAAAATCTTGACCGGCGACTGGTTGTCCTTACCGAGAAAATTGATAATAAAATTAACCAGCGGTTTATGCCCTTCAGACTTGTTGAAATAGGCGGTTACCGCATTGGTATCATCTGGATTGGAGCCCATGATACGGGTATCGGCATCACCAGATACGACAAATATAGCAGTGTCGCGATTCTTCGCCGATTTGCGTATCTCTTCTATCAATTTATAGCCGTCCATGTCAGGCAGGGAAATGGCGGTTGTGATAATTTCAAATTCGAATCGCCTAACCGAGGTTAAGGCCTCTTTGGCTGTCGCGCAGGCGATAATATCCAGATTGGGCAACTGCCTGGAAATTTCCCTGAATAGAATGGTCCTGGCGGAATCCGAATTGTCAATCAGCAAAAGGCGACGTTTATTTAGCATCTATATTAGGTTGGTTCGATTTGATTCAGGTGTCTGGCTACCGCAATCCAGGAGCCGGCTAAACCGAGTAGGGTACTAGATGTTATCAGAATGATAAAGTCATCAAAGGAAAAAGTAATTAGTACCAGATTTGCCTGGTAAAGCTGGTTTAACCGATCCAGTGGTTCGGCGATCGCCATATAGCCTGCCTCGACGATCAGCCAGGAAACAAGACCCCCCAGCAATCCGTACCAGAGCCCGCCATACAAAAATGGGCGGCGTATGAAAGAATTGGTTGCGCCGATCAATTTGGTAACCACTATTTCCTGGTAACGATTCTGAATATCCAGCCTGATCGTATTGCCGATGATTAGCAAAACCGCGAAGGCGAACAGAATGGTAATGATCCCGACCGATCGTTTCGCGATTTCCAGTATGGTGTATAGCCTTTCCAGCCACTCGGTATCGAGCTTCGCAATATCGACTTCAGGCATGGACTGCAACACATTGAGCAGATTTTTAATCAGGAAGGCGCCGGCTTTGTCGGCTGGCTCAACGATGATGGTGTGGGGCAATGGGTTACTCGCCAGGGTATCGATACTTTTACCGAAACCGGAAGTTTCCCGAAAAGCTTCGAGAGCTGCCTCCCTGGAAAAGAACCGGGTGGATTTTACATTCGGAATGGATGCTACCCTGAGTTCCATCGCGCGCGCGCTTTTTTCGTCCAGGCCGAGGTCAAGATACAGGGTAATCTGAGTGCTGGATCTGAAATCCCCGGCCATCGCGTCAATGTTTTTGAGGAATAGATAAAACCCACCCGGTAGAGACAGGGTGATGCCAATCACGGCGACGGTCATGATGGTGGTGACTGGCGCCTGATAAATTTTACCGAGACTGAATACCATCGACTGCAGGTGATGCAGGAAGTAGGCGGTCAGTTTATTTGAAGTAGCCGGCCTGTCGCGGCGAATATTGTTAGCGGCCATATTTCACCGCCAACTCGATCGAATGAAACGGGCAAGGGCGCCCTGGACCCAGACTGATCATACGAGAAACTCGGGAACGTAATTGAGATCATTATGGATCATCTGGCCGCGATTGAGCGTCAGTACCGGTTTTTGCAATTCGTCGATCAGATCCAGATCGTGGCTCGCGACCAGAACCGAAACACCCACCTGGTGAAAATCGATAAAGATTTGCATGATCTCGCGCGATAACACCGGGTCGAGATTTCCGGTGGGTTCGTCGGCGAGTAATAACATGGGCTTATGGACTACCGCACGCGCTATGCCGACGCGCTGTTGCTCACCCCCGGACAGGGTTATCGGCATCGATTTTTCCTTGTGTAATAAGCCAACCTTATCGAGTGCGGCACGGGTCCTTTTGGCAATTTCCTGGTGCCGGTACCCCTGAATAATCAAAGGCATTGCGACATTGTCAAATACTGGCCGGTCGAACAGAAGTTGATGATCCTGAAAAATGAAGCCAATTTTGCGGCGAATGTATGGAATCCGATGCCTGGATACGGTATTCAGGTTGATACGATTTAACAGGGCCTGGCCGCGCGTCGGCTTTTCGATCAGCGAAATGATTTTTAGCAGCGTGCTTTTACCTGCGCCCGAATGACCGGTAAGAAAAGCCATTGCGCCCCTATCTAGTCGCATCGATACGTTGCTCAGTGCGTCGTGACCACCTGGAAAGCGCTTGGTTACGTTATGAAATTCAATCATCCCTAAGCGTCAGTCTCGGAGAGTAGTGCATCGACGAATTCGGTGCTGTCAAACGGTTGCAGGTCATCGGCCGTCTCACCGACGCCGATATAGCGTATTGGTAATTGCAGTTCTTCGGCTACGCTGAATATCATGCCGCCTTTGGCGGTGCCATCGAGTTTAGTCAGAATGATGCCTGAGACTCCAATAGACTGTTTAAAGTGGGTCGACTGCGACAGGGCATTCTGCCCGGTGCCAGCGTCGAGAACCAGCATGGTTTCATGGGGTGCACTGGGGTCGAGTTTGCTCATCACGCGCTTAATTTTTTCCAGCTCCTGCATCAAATTATTTTGCGTGTGCAATCGACCTGCCGTGTCCGCGATCAATACATCGATATTGCGTGCCTGGGCAGACTGAAACGCGTCGAAAATCACCGAGGCCGAGTCAGCTCCCTGACCCTGCTGAATCACGGGAATATCGAGCCTGTCGCCCCAGACGGTCAACTGTTCTACCGCTGCGGCACGAAAGGTATCGCCGGCGGCCAGCATCACCCGATGGCCCTGTTTCTTGAGTTGCTGGGCAAGCTTTGCAGCCGTTGTCGTCTTGCCGGCGCCGTTGACACCTACCATCAGGATCACAAAAGGCTTGTGCGCCTTATCGATAACGAGGGGCGCCATGCTCGGCCACAGGATATCGATCATGACCTGCTTGAGCGCGTCGAGCAGGGTCTCGCCGTCGCTTAATTGCCTGCGCTCAAGCGATTCGGCGAGGCCGCTAACAATTTTTTCGGTGGTTTGTATCCCAACGTCGGCCTGTAACAGTTGATCCTCTAGTTGCTCGCGCAGTTTTCCATCAATTTGCTTCTCTCCCAGCAGAATATCGGCTAGACCGGAAGCCAGATTGGCCCTGGTTTTCGAGAGCTTTTGGCGCAGGGTCGATAGTAGACTCTGCGATTCCTGCGTTACAGTCGTTTCGATTTTCTGACTGGATTTAAAGCCAAACAATGCATTTCCTGGGAATCGGGTTTCTGGCACAATATGCTAACAGAAAGTAAACTATTCTGTGCAATCTCATTCTAAAATCTGGGCTATGCGAAATATTTATTTGATTAATTTCGCCCAGGTCCCTGGAAAAACAGGACCCGTATCCGCATGAAGGGCAGGACATCGCGTCGGCCGCGTATTATTGGGGGCAAATGGCGTGGCAGTAAGCTTCCCGTACCCGATATCGACGGGCTCAGACCCACACCCGACCGGGTGCGCGAGACCCTGTTTAACTGGCTTGCGGGGGATTGCCCCGGGGCCAGCGTGCTGGACTGTTTTGCGGGTAGTGGGATACTCGGGTTTGAAGCCCTGTCACGCGGGGCCGGGCATTTAACCCTGATCGAAAAAGATAATCGCGCGTGCAAAAACCTGCAACAGCAGATAGATCGCCTGCAGCTTGATCGAGCGCAGTTAATGCATGGAGATACGCTCGAATTGATACCGAATCTCAGGCAGAAATACCACCTTGTCTTTATCGATCCGCCCTACGCCCTGAAGGCGATGCGCCAACAGGTAATATCAGGTCTGGAGGCGCATCAACGCATGCATCAGGGTGCTAAAATTTATTTTGAGTGGCCGCAGGGGGAGACCTTTAATTTGCCCTCCGATAATTTAACCTGGTTAAAACAGAAAAAAGCCGGACAGGTTAATTATGCTATAGCCGAATGGCGGCTAAGTCGTTAAACTTTGTTGGAAGGCAGGTTTTAGGGAACCTCTGATTTATTCTGGACGAAGTAGATTGGAGATCAAAATTCGTC
>JBGMRM010000033.1:0-9947 GCA_048061415.1 Gammaproteobacteria bacterium
GGCTTACGATTTTAACGGCCAGAAACGCCACTACGCCGATATCCGCCTGGTTTACTGGTGTGGCGGCAACCCGTTTCACCACCATCAGGACTTGAATCGCCTCGACAGGGCCTGGAAACAGCCGGAAACCATCATCGTAAACGAATCCTGGTGGACCGCCACGGCTAAACGGGCGGATATCGTCTTTCCCGCCACCACGCCCTACGAACGCGAAGATATTAGTCTGGCGCAGGGCGACTCGTTTCTGTTCCACATGTCGGCACTGATCTCTCCTGTTGCCGAGGCGCGCGATGACTACGCAATTTTCACCGGACTCGCGGCTCGAATGGGGGTCGAAGAAGCGTTTACCGAGGGCCGGGATACCGACGCCTGGTTACGTCACCTCTACGACCAGTTCAGGCAGGAAACCAGCGCGCAGGGAATCGAAGCACCGGATTTCGACCAGCTACGCGCCCAAAATTACGTCGAACTGCCGATTGCGGGGGCCGAATTTGCCGAGGTTCCATTCGCTGCATTCCGGGCAGACCCGGATAAGGCGCCGCTTGGAACCCCTTCGGGGCGCATCGAAATTTTCTCGGAAACCATCGACGGCTTCGGCTATGACGATTGTCCCGGGCACCCGAGCTGGCAGACACCCGACGAGTGGCTCGGCTCGAACCTGAGCCAGGAGTTTCCTTTACACCTGGTTTCGCCACAACCGGGTGACAAGCTGCATAGCCAGTTCGAATGCGCCATCGCCGATGTGCCGGGCGCGCGCCCTGCCCCGGTGACGATTAATACTAACGATGCAGAACTAAGGGGAATAGGCGATGGCGACCTGGTACGGGTTTTCAACGCTCGTGGCGCCTGCCAGGCGCGGGCGCGGGTCAGTACCGAGATTCGACAGGGCGTTGTATCCCTGTCGACGGGCGCATGGCACGACCCCGATGCTGACGGCACCGATACCCAGGGCAACCCCAATGTTCTGACACGCGATCTGGGGACTTCGAGGCTCGGCCAGGGTTGCAGCGCGCACACGACGCTGGTCGAAATCGAACGTTTGCCGAGCTGACTGTGATGAATACTCTACGATCGCTTTCCAAAGCACTAAATAGCGGTGAAATCTACGCGTCCGGGCTGGTCAGCGATGCCCTGTCTCGGGCGAAAAAGTCGGAGTCGGTTTTTGTCGAGCTGAACGAAGGTCTCGGCACGCTAGCCGAATCGATCGACCGGGCCAGGCAAAATAACGAAGCCGTACCCGCGCTCGCTGGAATTCCAATAACCCTGAAAGACCTGTTCAATGTGCGGCATCAACGCACCCTCGCGGGATCGGTAGTCCTGAAGAATCATGCAGTACCAGAAGAAAAAGACGCCGACGTGGTAGCGCCGTTACGCGACGCCGGGTTGTTATTTCTGGGCAGGACCAATATGAGCGAATTCGCGTTTTCCGGCATGGGCGTCAACCCGCACTACGGAACCCCCCGCTCGATCTGGGACCGGGAAACCGGCCGACTACCCGGCGGATCGTCATCGGGAAGCGCGCTCAGTGTCGCCGAGGGCATCGTGGTCGCGACCCTGGGTTCCGATACTGCCGGGTCCTGCCGGATCCCCGCAGCCTTTAACGGGATAGTCGGCGTCAAACCGAGTTATGGCCGATTCTCGCTAAACGGCATATACCCGCTATCGCCGACCTCGGATGCGCCCGGGCCTCTGGCAAACGATGTGGATAGCTGTTACCTGCTCGACCAGTTGATGGGCGGGAGGCTCGCGCCGCACGATCCCCTGCCGGAACTACCGGTGCGCGACGCTGCGTCGCTCAGGCTGGCTGTACCGCAATCCCGGGTATTGGACGAGCTGGACGGTGAGGTTCAGTCGGCATTCGATTCTGCCCTCGATAAATTACGCAGCGCCGGGGTCGATATTAAAACCGTCGAAATGTCGGCAATCGACCAGTCGGTCGACCTTTTTTTCAATAAGGCAATCGTGATGTATGAAGCTTATCACCACCAGCGGGAGTTGCTCGAACAATACGGCGATCAGTTCGATCCCTGGGTACGCGACCGGACACTCAGTGGCCTGAAGGTAAGCGAAGAAGAACAACAGAGTCGATACCGCGCCAAGGCGCAGCTAGTCGAATTATTTAACCGGCAATTCAAGCAGCTCGAAATCGATGCCCTGTTGTACCCGACGACGCCCTGCATTCCACCTGCGATTACCGAGACCGACGATCCCGATAATGCACGCAGGGTCAATCTGCGCTGTTTACGTAATACCGCGACCGCTAACTATTTCGACGGTTGCTCGATCAGCCTGCCCTGCCATCGCGACGGTGAGGCGCCGGTGGGGTTGATGGTATCGGCGATGCATGGGGACGATGAAAAACTATATTCTGTTCGCGCTGCGATCGAACGGATCCTGTAGGGCCGAATTCATTCGGCCGAATGGAAATAGCTGGTTTTATATGGCCGATTGAATTCGGCCCTACAAAAGGCTGGGCTAAGTGGCAATACTATCCGCGGTCGGTGCTTCGCCGCGCTTGCGCCGCTCGACCAGGTCGTCCAACCAGTCGGGGTCCATTTCCGGAACCGAGGAAAGCAACAACTCGGTATAGGGCACATAGGGTGGTTCGAGGATTTCCTTCTTGGTGCCCTGTTCCACCACGCCGCCCTGGTACATCACCACGATTTCGTCGGCGATCGCCTTGACCACCGCGAGATCGTGGGTAATAAACAGGTAAGATACATTGAGTTCCTTTTGAAGATCGAGTAACAAATCGAGGATACCCTCGGCGACTAGCTGATCGAGCGCCGAAGTGACTTCATCGCAGATAATGAGTTCCGGTTCTGCCGCCAGCGCGCGGGCGATACAGACACGCTGCTTCTGGCCGCCCGACAATTGTGCGGGGTAACGCTCGGCGTATTCGACAGGTATCTCGATATGACGCAGCAGCTCGAGAACGCGCCGCTCGCGCTCCTTGCCCGTGATACCCAGATAAAATTCCAGAGGGCGCCCAATAATATCCTTAATTTTGTGGCGCGGATTCATCGCCACATCCGCCATCTGATAAATCATTTGAATCGATTGAAGGTCTTTCTTGGATCTCGATTTCAGGTCGGGGGTCAGTTCCTGGCCCTGAAACTTCACGGTTCCCTCGCTGGGCGGCAGTAAACCGGTGATGACGCGCGCCAGGGTACTTTTGCCACTCCCCGATTCACCTACAATGGCGACGGTTTTTCCCTTGACTATCTCGACATTGATATTGATCAGCACGTCGCTTTGCGTACCGGGGTATCGGGCAGTAATATTTTCTACTTTTAACTGGATATCTTCCTCATCGTGGTCATGCCTGCTCTCGCGGGTCGAACGAACATTGAGCAGTAGTCTGGTATAGTCTTCCTTCGGATTGGCCAGCATTTCCCGCGCATTGCCTTCCTCGATCAGGTCTCCGTAACGCAATACCATGATGCGATCGGCCATTTGCGCGACCACGGCGAGATCGTGACTGATATAGATGGCCGCGACATTTCGCTCCTTTATCGCTTCTTTAATCGCGCCCAGTACCTCGATCTGCGTGGTTACGTCGAGAGCGGTAGTCGGTTCGTCAAATATAATGATGTCGGGGTTTGAACCCAGCGCCATCGCGGTCATCGCACGTTGCAACTGACCACCCGATACCTGGTGCGGATAACGCTCACCAATATGCTCGGGATCGGGTAGATCGAGCTGTCGAAATAATTCAACGCTGCGCTTAACCGCCTCGGCCATGGTCAAATTGCCGTGTTGTACCGGTGATTCGGCGAACTGCTCGACCAAAGTGTGCGCAGGGTTGAACGAAGCGGCCGCACTTTGCGCCACATAGGCCACCTTGTTGCCACGAACATTGCGTAGCTCGGCGTCCGATTTGCCAACCAGTTCGACACCATCGAGTTTGATCGATCCGGACTGAATTCGACAGCCGGGTTTTGCGTACCCGAGCGCGGTTAACCCAAAAGTTGACTTTCCGGCGCCGGATTCACCGATTAATCCGAGGATTTCGCCACGTTCCAGCGTCATCGACAGGTGGTTGACGATGGGTTTCCATTCGCCATCGATATCTGCTTCGATCAACAGGTCTTTTACTACGAGTAGTTTTTCACTCATTTTCAGTGTTCCTTATTGGTCATCGCGCAGGCCGCTGGCTTTATGCACCCACCGGTCGATCAGCAGGTTGATGCCGATCGTCAATAAGGCGATGCTGGCGGCGGGAATTATCGGATGCAAAAATCCCCAGGCAATACCATCGGCGTTGTCACGCACCATCGCACCCCAGTCGGCCAATGGTGGTTGCAGGCCGAGGCCGAGGAAACTCAGGCTTGCAATCAGCAGGAATACGAAGCAGAAACGAACTCCGAATTCGGCCGCAAGCGGGGTCAATGCATTGGGCAGGATTTCCTTTCTCATGAGCCACCACAAACCTTCTCCACGAAGCCGGGCCGCTTCGACATAGTCCATCACTTCGATATCCATCGCCACCGCGCGGGCGATACGAAATACCGGCAGGGCGTAAATGACGCCGATGACCAGTATCAGCGTCGTCGTTGCGGTGCCTAATGCGGAGAGGATGATTAGCGAGGCGATCAGTGTCGGAATCGAAATACACACGTCTACGATGCGGCTGAGCACCTGATCGACAAGACCACCCCTGGTGGCGGCAACGAATCCGAGTACCGCACCCGCAGTAAACGATACCGTGGTCGAGACTATGGCCAATCCCATGGTATTGCGTGCACCGTAAATCAGGCGGGTCAACATGTCGCGTCCTATCTGGTCAGTACCGAAGAAAAACTGACCAAAGAACGGCTCCCAGACGTCGCCGACTATTTCACTCTGACCATAAGGCGCCAGCCAGGGCGCGAAGATTGCGGTAGCCGCAAAAAACAATACGATGCCCAAACCAATACGGGCACTCAAATTGAGGTCATCCCAAATAGCAATTAATTGCTTCATCGATTACCTCCTGTGCCGTAGACGTGGATTGGCCAGCATCGACAGTACATCTGCCAGCAAAAATAACAGAACATAAGCAGCGGCAAACACGATCGCGGTGCCCTGGATGACGGGTAAATCCCGGTTCAATACAGCATCGACGATAAGCGCACCGAGTCCGGGATAAACGAACACGACTTCGATAACGACGACACCAACCACCATGTAAGCGAGGTTTAGCACCACAACCTGTATAATCGGTGACCAGGCGTTGGGCAGGGCGTGCTTGACAATAATTCGGCCGGGTGTCAGGCCCTTGAGTTTGGCCATTTCTATATAAGGACTGGCGAGCAGGCTTATGATCGAAGCCCGGGTCATGCGCATCATATGCGCGACTGTTATCAGCGCCAGGGTCGCCACCGGTAATGCAGAAACCTCGAGGCGTTGCCAGAACCCCATCGAAGTATCGACGTTCGAAATGGCCGGCAACCAGCCCAATTTAACCGCGAAAACAGCCATTAAGACGTAGGCTAGAAAGAATTCAGGAGATGAAATCGTGGTCAAAGTAGAGGTTGAAATCGTATGGTCGATTATGCTATTTCTGTAAAGCGCTGCAATAACTCCAAGCAGGATGCCGATGGGAACGGCAAACAACGCAGTAGTTCCTGCGAGGTAAAGGGTATTACCCAGGCGCTTACCTATCAGTTCCCCAACCTCCCTCTGATTTGCCAGTGAAGTGCCGAAATCACCCTGTACGACGTTGAACAACCAGTTCACGTAGCGGATGGGCATAGGGCGGTCGAGGCCGAGTTGCGTCTGGCAGGCAGCGACGGTTGAGGGTTCCGCAGCCTGACCGAGTATCGCCGAACAGACGTCGCCGGATAATGCTTCAACACCCAGGGTTATCAGCAGTGAAACGCCGAACAGGATAAATATACCCACTACCAGGCGTTTGAAAACGATGTCGAACATAATATTGTTCATGGTGACTAGATCCGTGCGCGGCAGGGGAACAAAAAAAGGGTGGTCAGGTTATGAAAACCCTGACCACCTCGTTAGCACTTCAAATCTACCTTCTAACCGGGGCAGCCCTTAGAGGAACCACCAACGAGCTATGCTGCGTGATCCATCCAGCTCAAAGTTACCAGCCATTTTCGCGGGCCGGCCCAGTTTGTCGGAAGCGGCGTCAACGTTGTTGGCAAAGCTGGGGATGACGGAGCCACCTTCATCACGGGCAATGGACTGCATTTCCTGGTAGATTACGCTGCGCTTGGCTTCGTCGAGTTCGGCGCGACCGGCTACCAGCAGCTCTTCGAAACGAGCATTATTCCAGAAGGTTTCGGTCCAGTTTCCGCCGGCAGCCCAACCAATGGTGAACATCCAGTCGGCAGTCGGGCGGCCACTCCAGTAGCTCGCGCTCCAGGGTACCTTCATCCAGGTATTACTCCAGTAGCCATCGGCTGAGGCGCGCTTGACGGTCAGGTTAATGTTGGCCTTTTTAAGCGCCTCGGCGTAGAGCTGGGTCGCGTCGACCGCGCCGGCGAAGGCTGCGTCCGAGGCAGACATTTCAACATCGAGACTACTCAATCCTGCCTTCTTCAGGTACCACTTGGCTTTTTCCGGGTCATATTTACGTTGTGGCAGGTCGGCGGCATAGTAGTTTTGCGAGGGACCAATCGGATGGTCGTTTCCGAGTGAGCCATAGCCTCTCAATACGGTTTTCACAAATGCTTCGCGGTCAATGCCGAGTTTTAACGCCATGCGCACGTCATTATTGTCGAACGGCGCCACCCGCACATCCATCGGGTAGGTGTAATGCTTGGTACCGGCGACCTGCAAAACGCTGACACCAGGCTTTCTGTCCAGCAGGTGGGCGGTCTTCAAATCAGCACGGACGATAGCATCCACCTGTCCGGTGGTCATCGCATTCATGCGCGCCGCAAGGTCATTGATAGCGATTGCCTTGACTTCGTCGAAGTTACCTTCGTCCGGCTTGAAGTAATTGGGGTTACGTAACAGGTTGGCGCCAACCCCCGGCTCGAAGCTCTTGACGCTGTAAGGGCCGGTACCATCGGCGGCTTGCCAGTCAATTTTGCCACTGCTGTCCGCCGCACCAATGGTGATGTGGTAGTCGCTGAGCAGGAATGGAAAATCGGCATTACCGCTTTCTAGTTCAAAAATTATGGTATTTTTGCCATCTTTTTTGATCTTACCCATCGATTCGGCCACCGACTTGGCCGCTGAAGTGGATCCCTCACCACGGTGATGCTCTATCGATGCAATAATGTCATCGGCGTCGAGGGTTTTTCCACTGTGGAATACGACGCCCTGGCGCACCTTGACGACCCAGGTCGCGGCGTCGGCAGAGGGTTCGAGGCTCTCAGCAAGTTCTGGAATCGCCTTGCCTTCTGCGGTGACTTCGGTGACAGTGTTGCGCACTGCACCCTGCGCCACATTGATCATAAAGGCGTCACTGTTGGTGGCGGTATCAAAATTGTCACCGGTGTTGGCGGCGGGGAGACCGATGCGATATAGACCGCCCTTTTTAGGCGCCGCGTAAGCCGCCTGGCTATATAGCGTCGGCGCGGCGAGCGCAAAACCCATCGCCGAAGCGGCCTTAATGAACTCGCGGCGGTTCATACCACCGTTTGTTACACGCTTTTGAAGTTTTTTAATTTCGTAATTTGACATCAATACTCTCCTCGATTAACACTTAATTGTTTTAATAGGTAATCCATCCGTACTGCATGGATAGTAATGGCACCCGTTATTTTTTTAATTGGCCGAGTTAACGATATTTAACCATGCCTCACCGCGTATAGGAAGCACTTATACCTAATATTAGCGGGTCCTCGGCACATCCATGGTAGGGTTTTCATCGAAAATACCATCGGGCATCCAGCTCACCGTCACGCCGCACTACTTCGACTGCCAGATTGATTTCCGCTTCGCAAAGGGGCGCGAGGGCGAGGTTCATGGGTTGACTCCGGATAATTATTTGGCCCGGTATATTACACGTTTGCTAACTTCGGCGAAGGGTCCAATCATTCCCCTTCCATTAAGGCTATTTTTTTACTCAGTTCTATTTGTAAAAACTCCTTAAAAACTCGAACGCGTGCCGTGGTGCGTAAATCGACATGGGATAGCAGCCATAAGCCCCAACCCGGTTCTACATATTTCGCTGGTACACGGATTAGCTCGGGGTCCGGGTCGCACAGGGCACAGGGCATTTGTGCGATGCCTAGCCCCTGTTTGGTCATTTGGTACATGACACTGAGTTCGCTGGTTCGATAGACGCGCGGTGTCGACGGAAAGCTTTTTTCGATCCAGGGCGGTTTGGTATGGCTGTCGCCTATCCAGGTAATGCAGGGTGCAGCCGAACAATTGCCTGTTGTTTCGCTGAAGCGTTTATTGCTGGCATACACGGCAAACGCCAGCGAGGCAATTCGTTTGCCTACCAGGTTTTCGGGTGGGTTATCGGTTGCGCGTATCGCGATATCGGCTTCGCGTGCGGTGAGGTTCAGGTCGCTGCGGGTCGCCAGTATCTCCAGATCCACCTCCGGGTATTTTTTTATAAATAATTCGACGGCTGGCATCACCAGTTGTTGCATGCAGATGTGTTTAAAACACCCTTGCCGGGCGCGATACACCCTTCGACGATGCATGGGCGCATCGAGCATACCGGGCGCACATGAATGCTTTCGAAGGCATCGCCCTTTTTGCGCCACTGGCTATTGCCATAGAAGTGTCCGGTGTGGGTAACGAGGTCACGGCGATAGCGAGCGCCGTATACTTTTGGGCGAGGCTGGCGTATGCGCCACTGTATTACTTCGACATTCCCTACTTTAAAACCACGGCATGGGCGATTGGTTTGGTAGCGACTTTAACGCTCGGTTTTGAGCTTTTAGTTTAATAATTCAGCAGGCCGACCTACCGCCCGAAGGCCTGATATAATCAGGCCCTTGTTAAAGGACTCTGAGCATTCCAGTTGGTTTTTGAACCATGAGTATCGATTTAGCCGCGGTGCGTGCCGATACGCCGAACTGCGACAGGCTCCTGCATTTCAATCATGCCGGGGCTTCGTTGGCGCCACAGCCCGTTTACGAAGCGGTGCTTGGCCATCTCGAACTCGAACAGCGCATCGGCGGCTACGAGGCGGAAGCAGCCGCAGCGGAAACGCTTGAGGATTTCTACGATGCGATTGCGCAAATGCTTTCCTGCGATCGTGATGAAATCGCCTATGCCGAGAACGCGACGCGCGCCTGGGATATGGCGTTTTACTCGCTACCGCTCAAAGCAGGCGACCAGATTCTCACGCATTCCAGCGAATATGCGTCCAACTACCTCGCCTACCTGCAACAGGCCGAGCGCCGTGGCCTGAAGGTCGATGTCGTCCCGTCCGACCGGTATGGGCAAATCGATGTCACCGCGCTGGAATCGATGATCAGCGACTGCACGCGCCTGATATCGCTCAATCACATCCCGACGCAAAGCGGGCTGGTCAACCCGGCCGAGAAGGTCGGCGACGTGGCAAACCGCCATGGCATTTTTTACCTGCTCGATGCCTGCCAGTCGGTCGGCCAGATGCCTGTCGATGTGAGTCGCATCAAATGCGACCTGCTAACCGCCACCGGTCGCAAGTTTATGCGTGGCCCACGCGGTACCGGGTTTCTTTACGTGCGCCGATCTATCCTCGACAAGCTCGACCCGCCGTTCATCGACCTGCGTGCAGGCAACTGGATCGAGCAGGATCGTTTCGAGTTCGCACCCGGCGCCAAACGTTTTGAAAACTGGGAAAGCTACGTCGCGGGCAGAATCGGCCTGACCCGTGCCGTGCGCTACGCACTCGATATCGGGCTCGACAATATTCAAAAACGCGTAGTTCAGCTGGCAGAGCAGCTACGCACGCGGTTAGCACAGATTAAAGATATTACGGTTATGGATCCCGGTGAATATAAATGCGGTATCGTCACCTTCCACAAGCAGGGCGAAGATACTTTCGA
>JBGMRM010000034.1:0-9607 GCA_048061415.1 Gammaproteobacteria bacterium
AGTTGGACTGTAGGAACAGTCCCTGCCCCTGTCGCACAACGTCCTGTAATAATATCCCAGCGGTTATGCTTCCTGGAGTTCAGTTACTGTCTATTGATGATAATCAAATTATAAGTCTCACTGAGAATGACTCTAGATTTTTTTAATCCTGAGCACCAGCGTTACAGTGATCTATAAAACCCACCTCATCCGACTTTTCGCTATTTGCTACCGGATATTCTTGGTGTACTCTGTAACGAAACGCTTTAGCGACGAATAGAGCGAGAAATAATTAGCAGGCACCCAACAGGATTAACCCAGTGAAAATAACCGCGACAAACGTTTATGTAGGCCCCAGCATTTATGCCAACTTTCCGGTGATTCGCATGGTGCTGGATATCGGGGTTCTACTGGACTGGCCGTCGGTTAAGTGCGGAAAGGGATTCACCCGTGGCTTGCAAAAAGCGATTCCCAGCCTGATCGAGCATGGTTGTTCTTACGGTGAGCCGGGAGGGTTTATCCGTCGTCTGATCGAAGACGAGGGCACCTGGATGGGGCATATCATGGAGCACGTCGCGCTCGAAATTCAAAATATTGCCGGTTCCGGGGTTTCCTTCGGCCGTACCCGCACCACCGGCGAAAAAGGTATGTACAACATGGTATATGCCTATAAACAACGTGATGCCGGTATCGAAGCGGGACATCTGGCTTTGCGCCTGTTGATGCATCTGCTGCCGAAAAAACTACAACAGCAGGTCGACCACGAGATCGACGATAGCTTCAACTTCGAATCCGAACTCGAGGATTTCGTGCATCGTGCGCAACGCCGGGAATTTGGACCCAGCACCCAGTCGCTGGTCGATGCGGCGGTGGAACGCGATATTCCCTGGCTGCGTCTGAACGATTACAGCCTCGTCCAGTTTGGCCACGGGAAATACCAGAAGCGGATTCAGGCCACGGTCACCAGCGATACCGGCACCATTCCCACTTCGCTCGCGAGCGACAAGGAAGGCACGCATAGTTTGCTCAAGGATATGGGCCTGCCGGTGCCGCTGCAAATCATGTTTGACACCGAAGATAGTGCAGTCACCGCTGCTAGAAAAATCGGCTACCCGGTGGTGATCAAACCTTTGGACGCCAACCATGGTCGAGGCATCAGCATCAATTTAAGCACTGACGAACAGGTACGCGAGGCATTCCATATCGCGAAAGAACAGGGCAGGTCGCGCTCGATACTGGCAGAAAGTTTTATCACCGGCTTCGACCACCGCATGCTGGTGATCAACAATGAACTGGTAGCGGTCGCCAAGCGTGTGCCGGGGCACGTGGTCGGTGACGGTAAGTCCACGATCGGCGAATTGATCGAGATCGTCAATTCAGATCCACGGCGAGGCATCGGGCACGAAAAAGTTTTAACCCGGCTCGAAATCGATACCCAGGCGAAACGCCTGATGGCGGAGGCCGGTTACGATGAAGGCACGGTGCTGAAAAAAGGCGATCAGTTTTTTCTGCGCTCTACTGCAAACCTGTCGACCGGCGGTACCGCGATCGACTTGACCGACGTGGTGCACCCGGATAACCGTGAAATGGCGATCCGAGCGGTGCGCGCGGTGGGTCTCGATATCGGCGGGGTCGATTTTCTCACCGACGATATTACTCATTCCTATAAAGATGTCGGCGGGGCCATCGTCGAAGTCAATGCGGGTCCTGGTTTTCGCATGCATGTGTCGCCCAGCGAGGGCGAGCCGCGCGATGTCGCCGGCAAGGTGCTCGATATGCTCTATCCGCCGGGTGCGCCGGGGCGCATACCAGTCGCCGCGGTGACCGGCACCAATGGCAAGACCACCACGACGCGAATGCTCGCGCACATCATGAAGACCAGCGGCCATGTAGTCGGTATGACCTCGACCGGCGGTATCCAGGTGGATGGCCGCGTCACGGTCAAGGGAGATATGACCGGGCCGAAGTCGGCGCAAATAGTACTGCGCGATCCAACCATCGACTTCGCGGTGCTGGAAACCGCACGCGGGGGCATTTTGCGCGCCGGCCTCGGTTACAGTGAGTGTGACGTCGCCGCCTGTATCAATATTTCTGCCGACCATATGGGGCTGGGCGGTATCGAGACCCTGGAACAGCTGGCGCGTGTTAAAGAGACGGTAGTGCGCGTGGCGAACGATACCGCGGTGCTGAATGCGGACGACAAGCTCTGTCTGAAAATGGCCGACAATTGCCGCGCCAGGCATCTTTGCTATGTGACCATGGACCCCACGCACGGACTGGTACGCGAACACATTCGAGCCAACGGTCGTGCCGTGGTACTCGAGAAAGGGATTAATGGCGATATGATTACGATCTACGATAACGGTGCGCACATCCCGTTACTCTGGACGCACCTGATCCCGGCGACGATCGAGGGCAAGGCGATGCACAACGTGCAAAACGCGATGTTTGCAGCGGCGATGGCCTTTAGTTTCGCCAAGGATCTGGATGAAATTCGAAACGGCCTGCGCACCTTCGATAGCTCGTTCTTCCAGAGCCCGGGACGTACCAATATCTACAACGAGCACCCGTTCAAGGTGATTCTCGATTACGCGCATAACCCGGCCGGCTTCCGCGCCATGGCCAACCTCGCGGACAAACTCGACCCGGCGGGCAACCGCATCATCGTGATTTCGGTCCCGGGTGACCGGCGCGACGAGGATATCCGTGAATCGGTCGAGGCCTGTCTGCCGCATTTCACCCATTTCGTGTGCAAGACCGACATCAACCGTCGTGGTCGCGGCGAGGACGAAATACCTCAACTGATTCGCAGTTACCTGCTGGAGCTCGGTGTCGAGGATAACAATATCAGCATTTTTTCCGACGAAGAACTTGCGGTCGACCATGCCCTGAACATGGCGCAGGAAGGGGATCTGCTGGTGATCACAGCCGACGACCTGCAACGCACCTGGAAACAAATTATTAATCTCAATAGCGACAGGAAGGAACACAAGAAAACCATTCCTGGCACCAAGGTATTTGTGCCGGAGCGCGCGAAGCGTTACGTACTCGATCAGGATGAAGAATTGATCATCGACGAGCGTGGGGTGCGGCTGGCCAGTAGCGAGCCAGAGGATGCCGATTAAGGGCACTCTTAAAAATGCGCTTTTCCCGCGATAGCGGCGTCAGCCCCGTGCTGGTACGCCAGCCCGGTCGATCCTCATGTATTCCATATACACTGCGGTTCTCCGCGCGGCGCTTTCTTGCTCTCACGAAAAAATCACTATTTTTAAAAGCACCCTTGAAGCAGCTCTGTCCTATCCAGCCCAATACGTGTCTGAAATAGTGGTAATGGAAATTCCGCATCCTGAATCCAGCCGGTTGATCATGGATGATTGTCGTCGCCTGACCGGGCCTTCGCTGGTGTGGGAAAGGACCGGCGCGATCCTCGATGTATTGATCGATGACATGGATATGGATGCGGTGCTCGATTGCTGGTATCGGCATGTCAATCAGGTACTCGCACAAATTAATTGGCCAGATCCCGAACTCACACACCGGCGTTTCGAAAATGGCTTCAACCTGGTGATTGCGGCCCCGATCGACCAGCTTTATGCGGCCACGCTGATTCTGGAAACCGCCTGGTATTATTGTGTTTGCGAGCTACTGGGCATAGAAGCACGGGACCCGGACGTTCTGGTTCGGGATATTCACGGCGAGATACGCGAGGAGCGAAATCCGGCCCTGCTCGAATTGCAACAATCGGCCACTGAACATCTGGTGGATTTTCTCGTGGATGACGATACCGTGTCGGTCGGTCATGGGGAAGGCAGTGTCAGTTGGGCAGTGGACCAGGTTCCTGCGAGCGATCAAATCGACTGGTCGGGCGTCCACGATGTGCCAGTCGCACTGATCACAGGTACCAACGGTAAATCGACCAGCGTGCGCCTGCTCGATGGTATCGCCAAAGCGGCCGGACAGATATCGGGAGTGACTTCGACCGATTTCGTGCGCGTCGGTGACGATGTGCTCGAAACGGGCGATTATTCGGGGCCGGGCGGGGCGCGATTACTACTTCGCGACCCACGGGTGCAGGCCGCTTTTCTGGAGGTAGCTCGCGGCGGTATTTTGCGTCGAGGTTTGCCCCTGCGCCGGGCCAGTGCCGCGCTGGTGACGAACGTGGCGAGGGATCATTTGGGGCAATACGGTGTGAATATGCTGGAAGCGTTGATCGAAACCAAGTTTGTGGTTCGAGAAGCGCTCGCCGAGGAAGGTGTGCTGGTCACTAATGCCGACGATGCCGGGATTCTGGCTTTCATGGAATCTGCGGATCAGGACCGGGTATGCTGGTTTAGTCTCGACAGGGCCCACCCTCGAATTCGGCAACAGCTCGACCGGAGGGGGCGCTGCTGCTTTACCGATGGCGATAGTATCGTCTATTTCGATGGTCGTGAAGCACAGAGCGTTTGCGCTATCGATGCCATTCCGATGACTATGGGTGGCGCAGCACGGCACAATGTGCAAAATGCGCTCGGTGCAATCGGCGTCGCGGACGCGATGGGTTATTCGATCGAAGCGATTCGACAGGGGTTGACCCGGTTTAATAGCGATGAACACGACAACCCCGGGCGTCTGAATAGCTTCGATTTAAAAAACGGCGCGCGCGTGATCGTCGATTTCGCCCACAATGCGCACAGTGTCGCGGCCGTGGCCGATACTGTGAGCCGAATCCCGGCGCGGCAAAAATGGGCATTGTTTGGATCTGCGGGGGACCGCTCCGACGACGAGATCGCCGCTATCGCGACCGGCGTCTGTTCGCTCAGCCCGGACTATGTGGTGCTCGCCGAAGTCGAGCAGTACCTGCGGGGCCGTGCGCCTGGCGAAGTCAGCGAAATCATGAGGCAGGCCTGCA
Organism: Gammaproteobacteria bacterium; assembly: GCA_048061415.1. Lineage (GTDB taxonomy): Bacteria > Pseudomonadota > Gammaproteobacteria. The sequence continues at coordinate 4,871 of JBGMRM010000034.1, forward strand.
TCAATGCAGGGTTGTCGGAAAGCCAGATTAAATTTGCCGCTTCACCACTGGCGGGTGTGCGGCTCGCGCTGGCCGCGATGCAGGCCGATGACCTGGGGTTATTTCTGGTGCTATCGGAGCGCGACGAGGTGATCCACCTGGTCGGCGAGTATTGAAGATAATGGGTCATTGCAGGTATTACAGACTTGAGGATTGACTATTCAGCTCAAAGGCTTACAAGGTAGCAGTAGCGCCGGATTTTATTGTCTTTTAAGGCCGGAAGGAACTCGTCTTCGGCCTCTCTGATCCAGTTTTGGCTAATAAAACCATTCCCTTCACTTTCGAATTCATCGCGTAAATCTAGCGCTACGTCCCTGGCCTGCGACCAGAATTTCCCGAATTCGGTGGTGTAGTCGCGAACCTGGTAGTCCAGCTTGAGTTTCTCTAACGCCTGGGCGACCTCGGTCTTATTACCCTTTAGAACTTCTGGATTATCGCCTTCAGCGAGCGTTTGTTCGATGAATATACCGAAATGGCCTCCCGGCTTAATCGAGCGGACTATCGACGATATCGATTGGCTTAAATCCGCGACCCAATAGAGCGTATCGAGCGAAATAGCCGCATCAAATGAATTCGCCGGGAATGCCAGAGCATTCATGTCGGCCTGCAGAAAGTTCAGTCGAGTGCGCTTGTTTTCAGTGCGGGCATCGGCTGTCGCAATCGCAGGGGCGGAATTGTCCATTCCCGTAACCTTTACCCCTGTACGGTCCGAAATATATTCCGAAATTCCGCCTGCGCCACAACCCAGGTCGAGAACATGCTGGCCGGGTTTTAATTCCAGGCAGTCCAGCAGCTCGTCCAGGCAATCCATATCCGTCTGACCTTCCTGGCATAAATCTTTACCGTAGACGCGCTCGCAGAATCGACTATGCGCCTTGCTTGCGTGGGCCGCCTGGTAAAACTGCTGGTAGTAATACCAGTACCTGTCGGGACGTTGCTGGTAGTAGCGATACGCCAGCGGGCGTCCCACCTCGGTCAATCGATAAGCCCGCTCGTCACCCTCTATCAACCCTTTGGTGGCAAGACTCGAATAAGCACGTGACCAGTCTTCGAGATAGTCCCCGTATCGTTCGCCCTGTTTATCCAGCGATCCACGATCAGAAGGATTATTTTCAAGCTCTGCTGCCTGGAGGATCGCCAGTAGCTGAATTTCCGCCTCGCTTAAGTTCATTAACAACACGCCGTTCTAAATCTCAGGTGTGTTCTATCTTAACATGAGGATCGCACATACCGTTTTGCCCGGCTCGACTCTTAAGTAAGTACCATTCGGTTCTGACCCGAATTTTCCGGCTACTGTTATTCGATTATGTGTCCGCAGAGTTTCATTGATAAACGATGTGTGATGTAAGGCCTGGCTTTGTGGATTATTCCTTAACCTCTGCGAGCAAATCGGGATGGCGTAATTCGGCGAGTGCCTGTTGCGTTATTTGTACTGAAGACCACAGGAACAGGCTCGCGATTCCACCCGCGACGATAAGATCGGGGTAGACAGAATTGGTGGCCCATACGCCACTCGCGGCGATGATGACAGCGATATTACCGATAGCATCATTTCGACTGCATAACCATACCGACCTTACATTGGCGTCGCCGTTACGGTACTTTAGCAAAAGAAGAACGCTGCTCAGGTTTGCTAATAACGCCAGCAGCCCGATGTATCCCATCAGCTGTGCCTCGGGTACGTCGTTCGAAAGGACCTGGTAAACAGTCGAGCCGAGTACCCAGAACGCCATCACGCCCAGGCTCACCCCTTTCAGGAGCGCGGCGCGGGCGCGCCATACGAGCGCCTTGCCTATCACCAGCAGGGTGATAGTGTAGGTGACCGTATCGCCCAGGAAGTCGAGTGCATCGGCCTTCAAAGCCTGCGAGCCGGCAAAGAAACCCGCGCTCATTTCGACCAGATACATGATGCCATTGATGGCAATCACTACCCAAAGTACGCGAATGTAGGCTGCACTGAGCCCATCAAATTTTAAATCGCTGCTACAACAACCAGCCATCGGAAAATCCTCGTCATTTATGCTTGCTAATCGATACAGTCAAATATATCATCTATAGTAACTATAGATGCAAGGATTTATTGTCATGTATGAGCCTAAATTTACCATCGGTCACCTCGCCCGGGAGACGGGCTGTAAGATAACCACGATTCGATATTACGAGCACATTGGCCTGCTGCCCGAACCGGGCCGTTCGGAAGGCAATACCCGGCTATACGAGCCTACGCACGAGGCGCGGCTGGCGTTTATCCTGCATTGCAGGGAGCTGGGGTTTTCCCAGTCGGCGATCCGCGAGTTGCTGGAATTAACCGACCAGCCCGAGAGTTCCTGCGATACAGCCACGCACATATCAAAAAAACACCTGGAAGAAGTGAATCAAAAAATTGCCCAACTCACGGCTCTGAAAGCCGAGCTGGAGCATATGATCACCGCTTGCAGCGGAGGCAACGTGGGACAGTGTCGTCTTATCGAAACCCTGGCCGATCGTTCGCACGAGCACTGTATATCCGTGAGCCACTAACCTGGCCGACGCTTCAATTTCTGTCATAGCCTGATGCGTGATCTTTCGCAGTATACCAAAGGGATTATTATCACCGCGCTCGGGGTGCTGATTGTTTCGCCCGATGGGTTACTCACGCGTTTGATTCAGGTCGATTACTGGACCCTGATTTTCTGGCGCGCATTATTACTTGCCTTTGGCATGTGGTTAATAGCGAGCCTGTTCTACCCGAACAAAACCTGGCAAAAGTATAAATCTCTGGGCCTCCCGGGCACGGCGATGGCGCTGATTTACTCGATGGGTACGATTTCATTCGTCACCGCGTTAACCCATACCAGTGTCGCCAATACCCTGATTATTCTGAGCACCACGCCACTGTTTGCTGCGCTCATAGGACGAATATTTTTAGGTGAACCGATCGTTCCCAGGTTATGGGCCGCAATCCTGCTGGTGGGAATCGGGGTCAGCGTAATCAGTACCGACGGCGAAAGCCAGAATTCCAGCCTGTTTGGAGATCTCGCCGCGATGGCGGGCGCTTTTTTCCTCGCCGCGGGCTTTACCATGGTGCGCCGCTTTCCGGGTATTCCGGTCTTCCCGGCTATTTCGACCAGCGGTCTGGTGACCGCCCTGATCGTTCTGCCACTGGCGCAGCCATTTTCCGTATCGCAGCAGGATATGGGGTATCTGATAATCATGGGAGTTTACATGTTGCCGGTCGCTACCGCGCTGATGTTTCTGGGGCCCAAATATATTCCGGCTGCGGAAGTGGGGTTGATGCTATTGCTCGAGTCTGTCCTCGGCCCGACCTGGGTTTGGCTGGCGCTCGACGAGCAACCGGGAGTGCGAACATTCATCGGCGGCGCAATCATTTTGACCACGCTGGCGGTCAACACCATCTGGGCGATGAAGTCATCGCGTCGAACCCGGCAGGCGACATTGGCGCCGGGTTAAATCTCTGTTTTTTTAAGCCAGGACATAAGATATCCCAATGGTCGCGCGTAAGCGCTGGTTTTCTCGCCTCTGGACGATATAATTCCGGCTTTTGGCGCTTCGTACAATGGGATGGGGTAAATGAGCGATCGTATTGAAATCGGTGGCCTCAGTGTCGATCACGATCTGTACCGGCTGGTCGAGCGGGAAATCGCACCCGGCACCGGTGTCGATCCTGCCCATTTCTGGCAGTCGTTGGCCGATATCAATAGTACCCTGGGTGCTGAAAACAGGGCTTTGCTCGATAAGCGCGACCAGCTCCAGCATCGGATCGACGACTGGCATAAGACCCACTTCGGCAAGATCGATCTAAAAAAATACCGGGCCTTCCTGAAAAAAATCGGTTACCTGGTTCCCGAAGGGGAGCCCTTTCAGGTCACCACCGATAATGTCGACGATGAGGTGGCGTTGGTGGCGGGGCCTCAGCTGGTAGTTCCGGTCGACAATGCGCGTTATGCGCTGAACGCGGCGAATGCACGTTGGGTTAGCCTTTACGATGCATTGTATGGCACCGACATTATCCTCGAAGTCGAAGGTTGCAAGAAAACCGCCAGCTACAACCCGGTACGAGGCCAACAGGTAATTCGTTACGTGCGGGAATTTCTCGATCAGGCGGTACCGCTCGTGGCAGGTAGCCACAGCTACGCGATTCGCTATAAGGTACGCTCGGGAAAATTGATCGTGGTGATGGGTGACGGCAGCGAAACCGAACTGGGCTGGCGCGAGTGTTTTGCCGGTTATCGTGGCGATCCGGATGAACCCTCGGCGATCCTGCTCAAACACAATAATCTGCATATAGAAATCCTGATCGGAGAGGGTTATTACATCGGGCAGGGTGATTTGGCTAATATTTACGATGTGCGCGTGGAGGCTGCGGTCACCACGATCATCGATTGCGAAGATTCGGTGGCCGCGGTCGACGCCGAAGACAAGGTGCTGGTCTACCGTAACTGGAACGGGTTGATGAAAGGCGACTTAACTGCTACCGTGATGCGCGGCAAGGAAGCCTTAGAGCGTAGTCTGAATCCTGACTTGGAATTCATCGCTCCCGACGGCGAAAGCGTCAACTTACCGGGACGCAGCCTGATGCTGGTGCGGCACGTGGGCACGCACCTGTATACCGACGCGGTAACCTGCGATGGCGAGGAAATTCCAGAAACCTTTCTCGACGCCATGGTGACTGTGCTCGCGGCCAAACATGACCTGCTG